>RFHO01000164.1 GCA_003696385.1 Planctomycetota bacterium
ACCCACGGGACAGCCGTGGTGCCGGAGACATGGCGGCAGCGCGGCGGCGCACTGGTCCGGCCGACCGCGGCGCCTCGAGCCGGCGGCGGTCGTCGGTCGTTTCGTGCCGACCCGGGGGACCGCTGGAACCACCGCAGCGACCCGCTCGTGACACACGCACCAAGGAGCCCACCGATGAAACGCCCGAGAATCGCAGCCTGCTGGTTTCTGACGATCGCGTTGGTCTGGACGTCCTCGGCAGTTCGCGCGGATGTCCGACTGCCGCACGTTTTCAGCGATCACATGGTCCTGCAGCGTGACAAGCCCATTCCGGTCTGGGGCTGGGACGATCCGGGGGCGAAGGTCGTGGTGCAGCTCGGCGATGCCAAGGCCGAAGCAAAGGCCGACGCCAACGGCCGCTGGTCGGTGCAGCTTCCGGCCCGTGCCGCCGGCGGACCGCTCGAGCTGACGGTCAAGGGGACGACCGAGGCCGTCTTCGACGATGTACTCGTCGGCGAAGTCTGGCTGTGCTCCGGACAGTCCAACATGGAATGGCCCGTCAGCCGCGCGATGAATGCCCAGCAGGAAATCGCGGCGGCCAATTACCCCCGGATCCGGCACATCAAGATTCCGCATCGCCCCGCCGACAAGCCGCAGGACGACGTGCCCAGCGACGGCTGGCAGGTCTGCTCGCCGAAGACGGTCGGAGCCTTCACGGCCGTCGGGTATTTCTTCGCCCGGCATCTGCACAAGGAACTGGATGGCGTGCCCATCGGCCTGATCGGCTCGAACTGGGGCGGCACGCGGATCGAGCCGTGGACGCCGCCGGAGGGATTCAAGCAAGTGCCGGCCCTGAAGAACATCGCCGACCGCCTGGACCAGTTCCCCGAAAAACGGGGCGACCGGATCGTCCACCAGTCCCCGCTGGCTCTGTACTACGGCATGATCCACCCGCTGATCCCCTATGGCATCCGCGGCGCGTTGTGGTACCAGGGCGAATCCAACAACGGCGAAGGCATGCTGTACCACGAAAAGATGAAGGCCCTGATCTACGGCTGGCGGACGGTCTGGAACATGCCGGAGATGCCGTTCTACTTCGTCCAGCTTGCGCCGTTCCGTTACCGCGGCAATCCGCTCGCCCTGCCGGGCATCTGGGAAGCGCAACTGGCCACACTGCGCAAAGTCCCGCACACCGGCATGGTGGTCACCGTGGACATCGCCACCGTCAACAACATCCACCCGCCCAACAAACAGGAGGTCGGCCGGCGGCTGGCCCTGTGGGCCCTCGCCAAGACCTACGGGCGCAAGGGCATCGTCTACTCCGGTCCGCTGTATCGCGAACACAAGCGCGAAGGCCACGCGATCCGCATCTTCTTCGACCACGTCGGCAGCGGGCTGGTGTCTCGCGACGGCAAACCGCTGACACATTTCCAGATCGCCGGAGCCGACAAGACGTTCCACGATGCCAAAGCCGAGATCGACGGCGAAACCGTCGTCGTGTCGTCGCCCGAAGTCCCCGAACCGGTCGCCGTGCGATTCGCGTGGCACCAGGAAGCTCAGCCGAACCTGTCCAACAAGGAGGGTCTGCCGGCTTCGCCGTTCCGGACCGATTCGTGGTGATCCGTCACCGCCGGCCGCTGTCCGCGACCGGCCAGCCGGCAGGGGCGGCACCTGCGGCCGATGCGCCGGGCAACGCGGCGGACGCGCCGCCGACTCGCTGAGGACGCAGGCGCTGCCGGTGCGAGTCCTCGCGCGGCGGCACTCCCACCACCGCGTGCCGGAACAGCATCGCCGGTCCGCCACGGCCGAAGCCCCCGCACAAGGAGGAACCACGATGCGCGGATTGCTCGCCAGTGCCATGGTCGGCGCCCTCAGCGGCGCGGCCGTCGTGCTCGTCTTTCAGACCGACTGGTTGTCCGATTCCCGAGCCCAGACCACTCCACCCGCCCTGCAGGCACCGGGGACGGCCGAAGCCCCGACGGCCAAGCTCCCCGACGTCTACAACGCCGAAGGGTTGACGCCCGAAGAAGCGGTCAACGTCGCCGTGTACGAGCTGGCCAACCGCAGCGTGGTGAACATCACCACTCGCGGGTTCCGAGCCGATGCATTCTTCTTTCTGGAAGTGCCCACCGAAGGGACCGGATCCGGAGCGGTGATCGACAAGCAGGGGCACATCCTGACGAACTTCCACGTCATCGAGGACGCCCAGCAGGTCACCGTGACGCTGTACGACGGCAGTTCCTACAACGCCAGATTCGTCGGCGGCGATCCGCCCACCGACCTGGCAGTCATCCGTATCGATGCCCCCAGGGAAAAGCTCTGGCCGGTCACCTTCGGCAACTCTTCGAAACTGCGTGTGGGCATGCGCGTGTTCGCGATCGGCAACCCCTTCGGGCTGGAACGCACGCTCAGCACGGGCGTGATCTCCAGCCTGAACCGAACGCTGCAAATCCACGCCAATCGGGCGATCCGCTCGATCATCCAGATCGACGCGGCGATCAACCCCGGCAACTCGGGCGGCCCACTGCTGGATTCCCACGGTCGCATGATCGGCCTGAACACCGCCATCGCCACCAAGACCGGCCAGAGCGCCGGCGTCGGCTTCGCCATTCCGGTGAATCTGGCCGTCCGGGCCATCCCGCAACTGATCCAGCACGGACACGTCATCCGCCCGAAAATCGGAATCGAACACGTGTACGAAACGGACGCCGGCCTGCTGGTCGCCAAGCTCACGCCCGGTGGCCCGGCCGAACAGGCCGGCATCCGTGGGCCGCGGATCATCCGGGAACGCCGGGGGCCGTTCATCATCGAACGGATCGACCGCTCGGCCGCTGACCTGATCGTCGCGGTCGATGGCAAACCCGTCCGGGATGCTCAGGAATTCCTGGACATCATCGAATCCAAACAGCCCGGTGACGTGGTGACGCTCACCGTGATCCGTGACGGCCGGCGCGTGAACATTCCCGTCCGGTTGGGCGGAGGCCCCACCGACGGACGGCGACGCGGCCGCCTGGGCATCTAGCGCACAGGCGACGGATGCCCGTGCGCTGCGGCGGCGCGGCCCCCTTACCACGGAAGCACCGCGGAAGCCTGCGGGCATCGCCGTGGAACGAACGGCCGCAGCCGCTTGCCGAGCACACCCGTCCGACGTACTCCCGAACCGCCGCAAGTCGGTGCCATCGCATACCGCCGCACGGAATTCCGCGCCACGAATCTTCACAGGATCGACGTTTCATCGAAGGACGCCCGCATGAGACACTCGAAGCTTACGCGTTTCGTCGCTCGGACCCGCAAAACGATCGTCCCGCTGCTGCCGTTTGCGCTGGCCGGCCTGCTCGGCGCGCCCGTGGCGGCACCGGCCGCCGAACGCAACATCGTGCTGTTCGTCACCGACGACGAGAGCCCCACGCTGGGCTGTTACGGCGATCCGGTCGCCGTCTCCCCGGCCATCGACGCCTTGGCCGCCGACGGCACTCTGTTCCGCCACGCCTTCGCCACCACCGCCAGTTGCAGCGCCAGCCGCAGCGTCATCCTCTCGGGAATCCACAATCACAAAAACGGCCAGTACGGACACCAGCACCACTACCACAAGTTCGCCGCGTTCTACGATCTGGTCAGCCTGACGCTGCCCCGCGTGCTCGCCAAGGGCGGCTATCGGACCGCCATCGCCGGCAAGTTCCACGTCGCGCCCGAAGAAGTCTTTCACTTCGAAACGACACTCCGCGCCGCCGCACGCAACCCCGTGCAGATGGCCGAAAACTGCCGCGAATTCATCATGGCCGACGACGACCGGCCGTTCTTTCTGTATTTCGCCACCAGTGACCCGCACCGCGGCGGCGGCGTGGACACCGATTCGAAGCTGGACCTGAAGCCGAACCTGTTCGGCAATCGGCCGCACCGGCAGTCGTACCCGGGCGTTAAGGAAGTGTTCTTCGACCCCAAGGCCGTCCCCGTGCCCGCGTTCCTTCCCGACACTCCGGAATGCCGCGAAGAACTGGCGCAGTACTACCAGGCCTGTGCCCGCATCGATCAGGGACTGGCCCGCCTGGTGGCCATCCTCAAGGAAGCCGGCGTCTACGACAAAACGCTGATCGTGTTCACCTCCGATCACGGCATCGCCTTTCCCGGTGCCAAGACCACCGTATACGAGCCCGGCTTGCGAGTGCCCTTCGTCGTCCGCAACCCGTACGCCAAGCGCCGCGGTGTCGTGTGCGACGCGATGATCAGCCACGTCGACATCACGCCGTCGCTTCTCGACTTCGCCGGATTGCTCGACCACACCACCAACGGCCCGAAGAACTGGGAAGACCCCGCCCGCTACTGGCGGCGACGCGGCGAAAATCTCAGGGAAAACCGCAACGGCGGCCACCGCTTCGAACGCTATCAGGGACGCTCGTGGCTCGGCATCCTCGAACAGGACGACCCGCCCGGCTGGGACGTCGTGTACGCCTCACACACCTTCCACGAAATCCAGATGTACTATCCCATGCGCGTCGTACGCGACCGGCAGTTCAAGCTGATCTGGAACATCGCTCACCCGCTGCCCTATCCGTTTGCGTCGGACCTCTGGGCAGCCTCCACCTGGCAGGCGCAGTACCGCAAAGGCCCCGACGCCCCCTATGGTGTGCGAACCGTTCACCAGTACATCCACCGCCCGGCCTTCGAGCTGTACGACATGCAGACCGATCCGGACGAAGCGCACAATCTGGCCGACGATCCGAAATACGCCGACGTCCTGCAGCGATACAAACAGAAGCTGAAGCAGTTTCAGAAGGACACCGAGGATCCCTGGATCCTCAAGTGGCAATACGAATAAACGGATGCGGCCCGGCGGGGTCATCGCTCGGACGTGCCCGCCTCACCGCCCCGGCGGCCGCAGCCGGTATCCGGCACTGCAACAGGCCGGCCGGAAACCGGGCACATACGCCCCAACGCACCTGCATTCCGACGACCATCCTTCGCCGCGATCAGCACGCACGCAGGCGCAACGTGCAGCCGCGGATGGCGGTCAATCCGCCCCATGGCCATCCTTCGCCGCCAACGGTACGCGCCCCGGGCGGCTCCCCGCTCCACCCGCCTGCATGCGATCCGTCGCGCTTCCCGCGTTGCCGGCACGTCACGACGGACACTCGCGTGGAGCGGACGCGGATCCCGACGTGCGGCGGCGGTTCGCGATCGCGCTGAGCGCCACTGCTGCCAGAACGGGCACGTGCTCGAACCAGACCACGACATGATCGAAGAACTCCGCACCGCGATACGGCGTCCCCCACAACGGTTGACCCGCGAAGTGATACGCCAACCAGAAACGCAGGTAGTACAGAAGGGCCAGCGGCGCCACCGACAACCAGCCGCGGTTGGGCACGAAGGGCAGCAGGATCAGCGCCCAGCTCCAGTACCACGGGTTCTGCGTGGGTGAAAGAAACCAGAACCACGCCAGAGTCGCGCCGCAGGCCGCAAGCAATGTCACCGCGCGCGGGTCGCGATACAGCCGACAGCAGCACATCAGCACGATCACGCCGGTCAGCGCGGCCGTCACGATCCGCGCGGCGACGAAGCCGGACCGCCCCGGCGGCACGGCCCACCAGGCAGCCATCCGCTCGGCCACCCGGTTTCTCCAGGACTTCGGCAGCACGGCATACCAGGCATCCTCTTCGGGCGACGCATGTGTGCCCAGGTTCTCCGCCAGGACGCGGAACGCCCAGTCGTTGATCTCCCAGAAACGCAGGAACGCCCACAACCCGTCGTCCTGCCACGATCCGCGTGCAACTCGGCCGGCGACACGCGATGCATCATCCTCGGCCGGACCGGGTGCCCGGCCCGCCGCGCCGTCCGACGGTGCAGGACGAACCGCGTCGTCCGCAGCGGCCCGCGACGGCGGCACGGGCGGTGCATCCGAAACCACCAGCTCCATGGCCGGCTGGGCATCGACGGGACGCCACGCCGAAGCCGCCCACATCGGAAGCAACAGAGCGGCTCCCACGAATCCCGCGGCGTTGGTCACCGCGACGGTGCCACGCCAGCCGGACCGCCGCCACGCCGCCACGGCGAACAGCGGGATCAGCACGACCGGAAAGACTTTTGCCCCGATCCCCAAGGCGAGCAACGTGCCGGCCAGCGTCCAACGCGCCACCGCGTTCCACCGGTCGAACCGTTCCGCACAGCTCACGCACAGCGCGCAGACCACGAAGAACACCGCGATCACGTCGTGGTGGCTGCTGCCGGCGAATTCCTTCAGCACCAGCGGGCTCCATGCCCAAAGCACGGTCCAGCCCGGATGCACTCCCAGACCGTCAAGCAGCCGCCACAGCAGTGCCACACAGCCCAGATCGAACAGCACGATGACCGCTTTGAGCAGCAGCAACCGCGTGCGCACGCTTGCTCCGCGCGGCGCCGCCCAGACGGACAGCGCAAAGACGGCTTGGCTCACGGGCGGATAGATCGTTCGCAGATGGGCGAAGTGCACTCGCTGCAGGATCGTCCGCAGAACCGGACCACGGTCGCGCAAGCGGACCAGCCGCCGCAACGGCTCGCTGAGCGGCTCGCGGGCCGGATCCGCCGCCAGCACCCGGGCCGGCGCGTACGCATACGGATCCACGCCGGAAACGACCGCCGCACCGTCCCACAGGTAGCGGTACGCGTCCACTTCC
>RFHO01000015.1 GCA_003696385.1 Planctomycetota bacterium
GGATCGACGGTGAACCGGCCCGACTCATCGCGCTTGATGTTCGACCACGGGATCGAGTTCCAGTATCCGGGGTTGCCGTCGTTCAGAAACCGGCAGTAGTCCTCGTTGGTGACCTTGTACTTGTCGATGTAGAAGGCGGCGACTTTGACCCGGTAGCGGTCGCCTCTCCGCTCGCCGAGTATGGCGCTTTGCGACGTGTAATAATGTCCGGTTCGGACGTATTCGCCGGCCTTGATCAGCACCATGTTTTTCGTCCCGAGCTTCTTTCCCGCCTCACCGTGAACGGGGATGCGATCCGGTTCGATGCCCGTCTTCGCGTACAAGCGCATCAGCAGTGTGCGGATGTGGTACGACGCAGTGATCCGCGACCGCCACACCTGCCGGCACTTCGGGCCGTCGGCGTACAGCCGCAGCCCTTCAAAGTCGACGAACACCGACTCGTCGACCTGATCTCGCGGCACGATGCGAATCAGCCGGGCCGCTTTTTCGTCGAGCTGCCTGTGCAGTTCTTTCCAGTGCAACTCCGGCGGCGGCACTTTCCACGCGTCTTTGTCGTCCGGGAAGACGAGGAGATAGACCTTCGAAGATTCGATGGCAGTTGCCGGTTTCACAGCGTTTTTTGTGCCGCCGGCCGAAGCGTCCGACGCCTGCAACTCGCCGGTGCGGCCATCAGCGGGCATCACCAAGATCCCCGCCAGAATGGTCATCCGGCCGAGCATCAACGGAATACCATGTGCTTCATGAATCATCATGTCGTGTGTCCTTGCGGATTCAGTCGGCGTTGTGCCGACTGCTGCGGCGTGTTCGGAGCACCGCCTTCAGGCGGCTGAAAAGTGAATCGCTAGCGGCAGTCGGCTTGCGTGTTGGCCAAATCGCTTGTTTCCCAGACGTTGAACGGGGCTCGGGGGCAGTTTTGGTTGCGCTAGCGTTATTCGTGCGTCTTCACTCCCTGTCGCGCACCGGTGAGTAGTTCCAATACCCCATGCGCGGATGAGACAGGGCGAACAGGCAAAAGTGCGAAGCGTGGAACGGCCTTCAGGTCCGGGCACCAACCAACGAATGAACACATCTCAATACGACGTGGATGAACAACGACCTCTCACATCAGTTACTTCTTCCCCTCGGACTCAACGGACTTCACGCAGCGAAAGCTGATGCCAGCGGAGGCATCGGCCAGCGGAGGACGGCTGTTGCGCTTGAAGCAGGTGAAATATTCGGGGCGATTTGCTTTGCACCAGCCCTTGAACATCACGCGGTAGCGGTACCACGTATCGGGCTGGAACGCCACGCGTGCTCCCGTGGGATTGATGGCAACACCCTCTGGGGGTGCCTTCCGATACGACACATTGTCGTAATAGTCCGCGCACCATTCGCCGGAGTTGCCCGCCATCTGGAAGACACCGTCGGGAGTGGCTCCGGCCGGATAGGCGTCGACCGGATCGAGGTATTTGTGCTGAACGGGATAGTCCGCTCGCGTCCGGTCCGGTGGCTCATTTCCCCATGGATATGTGCGGCCTTCCGGACCGGTCGCGGCGAACTCCCATTCGGCTTCGGTCGGCAGCCGCTTGCCGGCCCACTCGGCATAGCCGCGAGCCTGATACCAGTTGACCAGCACGACTGGATGCCGCGCCAGAGACGCGTCGGCCGGGACAAACTTCCCGCGATTTCGGCCTTCGGCGGCACGCCCGATGCGCAGATTCCACGGCGTCCAGTAGCCGGCGTTGCCGTCGTTCAGAAAGCGGCAGTACTGCTCGTTGGTCACCTTGTACCTGTCGATCCAGAACGACGAGACACGCACCCGGTACCTGTCGCCGCGAAACGGCTTGTCGTCCGGACCGAGTCCGCCGCCGGAGGCGTCCCAGTAGACGCCCGGCCGCGTGAACTCGCCGCCTTTGATGAGCACCATGTTTTGTGTGCCGAGCGTTTTGCCTTCGTCACCGCGCACAGGGATCATGTCCGGCTCGACCCCGGTCCGCATGATCGCCTGAGCAACGCGGTTACGGACGATGATCGCGCGAGCCGGATCCCGGACAAAGTCGCGCAGCAGCCGTTGTGAGTCGTCGTCGGCCGTCCATAAACGGAGCCCCGCCAGATCGATGAAGCGCCGATCGTTGACGTTGCCGCGTGAAACGGGGTCGACCGTAACATTCACAGTGCCCTGTTCGACCCGCGCACTCAGCATCAGCGTTCGGGCCGTGTCGATCTTTGTCACCTGCACCGGCAGACCCGGCCGCCGGACGCAAGCAGCCGTGTCGATCGCGGTGACGATGGTCGGTCTGCCAAGAGTCAGGGCAACGACCACGAACACATGGAGGGCAACAACCACGAGCACATGCCGCATGCATGCTGCACTGTGGCCGAGGCCAGCCGCCGAAGGGCAATCGAAACGCTGCACGCGATCGGGACCGCTACTTCTCCTCGGCGTGCTCCCAATACGGTCGAACATCCGGAAGGCTCCTTGTACTGGCGGTGAGACGGCGATGGGTCGTCACTGTCGGTTTCAGCCGGCAGGGACGCTCACCCAGGACAGCACTCGATCAGGCACAGGCCGCGTTCGAGCAGGACGGCGACGCAGGGGTCGTTGACGCGGTAATAAACGTGCGAGCCTTCGCGGCGGGTGGCCAGCATGCCGCGGTCGACCAGCCGCTGAAGCTGGTTCGAAACCGCCTGCGGCTTCATGCCGACCGCTTCGGCCAGATCCGACACGCACAGCTCGTCTTCACGCACCAGCGCATGCAGCAGTCGCAGCCGCGTATCGCTGGCGAAGACCTTGAACAGCCGGGCCAGCCGAGAGGCCTGATCCGGTGTAAGCAGCTCGCGCCGATGGGTGTCGCGTGCGGCACTTGTCAGGTTCGACGCCATGGACCGCCCTTTCGATCGACAGGGATGCCATCATTACACGATCTCATGTATTCGTGTCGCGTCAAGAGCGTCGAGTCCGGCGCCAGGTGCGCGACGATGCGAGCTGCGCTGTTCCGCCCGCGCGCACCGGACGGGGCCAGCGTCTCCGCACACAGACGACTCGAGCAACGGCAAAGCCGGCCTGGAAACGCGACATGAAGCTGAATTCGACGCCGAACGGTGTTGCGCTCCGCGGCGCATGGAGGTCGCCACGGGCAAGCTCGTGATCACGTGCGAACGGCGTTCCGAATGCTTCGTCAGGTTGGCGATCGCCCCGGCTTCGGGGATACCGCCAGCTACGGCGCCGTTGGGGTGCGCGATTTGCCGCTGATGCAGTACAGGGCGGCGTGGGTGCGGATGAAGATTTCGCCGTCGCTGAAGGCGGGAGTGGCGTTGCACGGTTCGTTGAGCGCGTTGGTGGCCACGAGGCGGAAGGCGTCGGGATCCGCCTTGTACACGTAAGTGGTGGCGGACTGGTCGGTGGAGTACAGCAGGCCGCCGGCATAGATCATCGAGGCCCACGCATTTCCGCCGGGCATGCGTGCCTGCCAGCGGACCTTGCCGGTGGCCGCTTCCAGGCATTGGATGATGCCCGGGCCGGCGTTGGCAATGTAGACGAACGGGCCGACCGCCACACCCGAGCCGATCCGCTGCGGCTGTCCGTCCTCGGTGATCCACAGCCGGTGGGTTTTCGTGACGTCGCCGCGGTTTCCGCCGAGCCGGATCGCCATCGCGGGGCCCTTGTATCCGGCCATCACGATGAGGATGTCTCCGGCAACGACCGGGGACGTATACACCAGGTCACCGCGCGGGCTGGACAGGCCGCGACAGGTCCAGAGGATCGCGCCGGTGTCGGGATCATAGGCCACGACGCGCGTCGGCATGGCGGCGATCAGTTGAGGCCGGCCGTCGACTTCGACGATCACCGGCGTGCCGAAGGAGCCGACCATCCGTGGATTGCGATCGTTGGCGCCGCCGGGTTCGTCGGTTTTCCACAGCAGCTTGCCGGTCTTGAGGTCGACGGCCGCCATGAACGTTTCCACTCCGGGGCCGAACTGCTGAAACACACGGCCATCGTGAATGATCGGCGACGATGCATAGCCCCAGATGTGGTGGACGTCGCCCAGGTCGATTTGCCACTGCAGGTCGCCGTTCAGATCGTAGCAGAACAGACCGGCAGAACCGTGCCACGTGACGACGCGCGTACCGTCGGAGGCCGGCGTTGGAGACTCGTACGGGTTGGTCTGGTGCGTCTTTTCGACGCGGTCGAATGCGACGGTGCGTTCCCAGAGCAACTTGCCATCCCGGCGGTCGAAGCACATCAGGCTGCGGCGCGTGCCGTCCTTGTTGGCCTGATTGAGAAGCACGCGACCGCGCACCGCGATCGGGCTACCGTTTCCGGGGCCCGGCAGAGGCGTCCGCCATCGAACGTTGGTCCGCCGATCCCACCTGACGGGGAATTCCGGCTCCGTGGAGACACCGCGGCCGCCAGGGCCGCGGAACTGCGGCCAGTCCGCGGCGACCGCGGGCGCGGTCATCGCGACCATCGTGGCACACAGCGTGCCAACAGCGATCCAGACACACGGACGAGTCTTCGACAGAGCTTTCATGATCCGTTCCTCCCGTGCTGCCGTTCGCATCGTGCTGGCCTCTCTCGCCAAGCAGGCCGTCGGGTGCACATCGTGATCAACCGGCGCAGACAGCGGTCTCTGCGACTTGCGCGGAGCGTCTTTCAACCCGAGGTGCACCTGCCGGGACGCTGGCCTGCATCGCCCGGCGGCGCCGCCTCAACCGGTGACACGCTGCGCGCCGGGACGGCCGTTTTCGACAACGAACGACGCTGCAGTTTTCACCGGTGAACCGGGGCGGTCGACGAACGGCGTGATGCGGAAATCCGTCGTCCATCGCTGAGGAGTCACTTCGCAGGTGACGTACCCGCGATTCGAGTTGTACCAGCGCACGAAGCCATTGTTCCGGACCGCCCGCTCGAATTCGGCGATGCGGTTGCCACCGTTGCCGCCGGAGGTGAGCGACGTTCCGACGAACTCGGTGGCAACGACCGGGGAATCGTCACGTGCTGCGTCGAGTTGCAGATCGTTGACCCAGTTGGTGTGGATGTCGCCGGTGAGCACGACGGGATTGGAAATCTGCGCTTCGTAGAAGAAACGCAGCAGGCGCCGCCGGCTGATCTCATAGCCCGGCCACTGGTCCATGCTGTACAAGGGCCGTTGAGGCGTTCCGCGATTCAAAAGCGCCATCATCACCTGCTGCGCCAGCACGTTCCAGGCGGCGGGCGAATCTTTCAATTGCCGTTTCAGCCAGCGTTCCTGGTCGGCGCCCAGTATCGTGGCCTGCGGGTCCAGAGCCTTGCCGACCAGTTCCTTCTGTCCGTCGCCGTTGGGCTGATCGGTGCGGTACTGGCGGGTGTCCAGCACACAGAACCGCAGCAGACGACCGACGTCGCAGGTGCGATACAGCTTCATGTGCGGCCCATGCGGGAAGCTGTCCCGCCGCAGAGGCATGAACTCGTAATACGCCTGGTACGCCGCGGCTCTCCGGCGCAGAAACTCTTCCGGCGAGACGCCCTGCTCTTCAGAAACGACGCCGGCGTAGTTGTTGTCGAACTCGTGGTCGTCCCATGTCACCAGCCAGGGGAAGAGGCGGTGTGTCTCGGCGAGCAGCGGATCGAGGCGGTACTGGGCGTAACGGCGGCGATAATCGTCCAGGGACGTGATCTCCTTGCCGATGTGCTTGCGGACCTTGCCGTCCTGCCCACCGTATTCGTAGATGTAGTCGCCCAGGTGCACGACCAGATCCAACTCCTCGCGCTGCATGTGCGCGTAGCCGTTGAAATAGCCGTGCTCATAGTGCTGGCAGGACGTGAACGCAAACCGGAAACGATCGGCGAGCGTCGCGGCCGCAGGCATCGTCCGGGTCCGTCCGACGGGACTTTCGGCGTCACCGACCCGGAAGCGATAGAAATACCACCGCTGCGGTCGCAGGCCGCCCACCTCGACATGGACCGAATGCCCCAGTTTCGCGCTGGCGACCGCTTCGCCCGCGGTCACGACACGACGGAACCGTTCATCCTCCGCGATTTCCCAGCGAACAGCCACGTCCAACGGCTTCATCCCGCCGCCGGATTCCAGCGGCCGCGGCGCCAGACGCGTCCAGATGACCACGCCGTCCGGTGTGGGATCGCCCGATGCCACGCCCAGCGCAAACGGGTCGTCCCGGAACCGCGGTCGCGCTTCCACAGCCCTGCCCTGCCGCGGCAACCAGGGGATCGTGGCAACCGATGCCACGTAGCGCAGGAACCAGCGGCGGTCGACACCATAAGTCTTGTGCGGGCGCTGCGTGTTTCGCATGTCAATCTCCTGCGGTTGACAGTTCGTGGACACGCCGACCCGCAGGAACGCTGTGCCGTGTACCGTCGCGACCGCGTCGCATGGTCCTGTCGCCCCCACGATGCCGGCATCAACGCAAAAAGACGATCGTGCACTGCGGCATGCGCTGCCGGAGCGCTTCGACACCTTGCGGCGTGCAGAATGTGTTCGACAGATACAGCTTTTTCAAGCGCGACAATCGGGGAAGCTGCTGGATGCCCTTGTCGGTGACTTCGGTGAACGACAGCTCGAGTTCTTCCAAGCTGGGTATCTGCACGATGTATTCGATGCCCTTGTCGGTGATTTTGGTGCGGTGCAGCCCCAGATACTTCAGATGGCGCAGCCCGATCAGCTTCGCCAGGTCTGCGTCGCGAACCTTCGTGCCGGCAAGTTCGATTCGCGCGATGGCAAACTTACCGGGCGGAAGATCTTCTTTTCGGCGAATCTGGAGCGTACTCTGCTCCACGTACAGCGAGCCACCGATCCCCAGCACCCACTCCGCCACTTCCCGTGCATCGCGATCGACTGCATCACCGCAGCCCGCGGCCGACCACACGAGTCCGGCAATCGCACCAGCCGCCAAACCAAGCCCGATCGATCGCCGCACTGCACCGATCACCCTGCCCTCCCTCGGTATTCTCGGACGTCACCGCAAAGACCGTTGCCGCCGAACGCATCGACGCCTCTTCCCGCAGCCGCTGACGGCGGAAATCATAGCTATCTGCCGCCCACAACCAATCCGCGAGGTGCAGCGGGCCCGGCACAGGCGACGCGTCATAGACGTACCGCCTATCCGAAGGAAGTGACGCGGCGCCTTTGCCCAGCAAAACTCGGAGTGAAGCGTGGATGGAAATGTCGAAGTTCGCCGCGCAAAACGGCGGGAACAGCCC
>RFHO01000165.1 GCA_003696385.1 Planctomycetota bacterium
ACGATCGGGGAGGAATGACCGCGGCCGGGAACCGCCGCGCGCCAGACGACGTTGTGGCTCGGACCGAACTCGATGGGTGGGTCGGCACCGTCTTCCGCGGTGCCGTTGCCGTGCGGGCCGCGCCAGCCCAACCAGTCCGACGCCGGCAACGGCCGTGACAGAAACGCCGCACAAAACACCGCTACGAAAAGCCGCGTTGCCTTCACGTTCCGCTCCCTGCAAATCATGACTGCCCGATGATGGCCGTGGGCGTTCGTAACCCGATTCGACGGGTCTGGTGGCCTCGACCACGGCTCGCAAAGTAACCTGCGCCGCCATCCGATGGCAAGCAGACGCCGAGCCTCGGTTCGGCGCACGCCGTCGGGACCACGAACGTGCCCGATCCGTTCCCACGGGGTACCGCGACGCCGGAAGGCCGCCCGGCGAGGCCGAGGACTCCGGACCGAGCCGCTTGAGCGCAACGGTCCGAGCGATTCGGCGCGGAAGGGGCGAGCGGCTCGCCGCGGAACGGGTCGTGGAATCAAGAGGCGGTCGCGCGAGTGATTCGCAGGCGGGGAGGCAGCGATCGTTCTTGTCGGGCTCCGTGCAACGGGATAACTTGCGCCGCGCGGTCGACACGCGGCCCGGCACGTCCTGCCGCAGGTGCGGGTCGGCGCGGTGCACGCGGTGTCGGCGTGCCACAAGGGCCGGCGCGCCCCGCAGACGCTGGGGTGGATCGCCGGCACCGTCGCTGGTGAGGTGTCGGACCGGTGGGCGGCAAGGACGTCGAAACATGTGTGACAGCGGTTCAATCGCGGCACGGGACGATGAGCGGACATTGGACGTGCTGCTCGTCGTTCCGGCCGACTCGGCGCCGGCGGATCGGCTCTCTGCGCTCGTGTTGCGTGCCTGCGCGCCGTGTCGCATTCATTCGTTCCGATCACTGTCGGAAGTGCTCCGGGTTGCGCCCGCACGGTGGATTCCGGACGTGGCCGTCGTGTATGAGCCGTTTCCCGGAGCCACAGATGCGCGGACGATGGTGGCGGCGTTCCAGCGCTGGCCTCTGACGCGGTGGGTCTGTGCGGCTGGTCCGTGGTGTGAATCGGCGATGCGTCGCGGCACGGCATGGCCGCCTTCGGTGTGGTGTCCGCTCGGGCGGCTGGAACAGCGGCTGGTCGCCGAGCGATCGGCTTTGCGGCTCGGGACGCCGGTCGTGCCCCTGACGGCGGAACGGGACGAGGTCGTTCTGTTCGAGTGTCCGGAGGCGACCGGGGCTCGCTGGGTTCACCGTGAGGCCGCCGGGGAAGCGGAGCCTGCGCGTGTCGGCGACGCGGCCCAGGCAACGGGCGTGTCGTTCTTCGTGGCTGCGGCCGACCCCGCGCTCCGCGAGCTGATCGCGATGTCGATCCGCGACACGGGAGGCTGGGTGGCCTGGTGCGGCATCGATCCGGAAGAGTTCATCGCGGCGCCGGCAGCCGATGGCGCCCGAGCCGAACCGGCAGGGCGGGGGATATGGGTGTGGGACGTGGACCCGTGGTCGGGTTCTCGTGCGAGGACGGCTTTCGAACTGGCCCGTCGGCGCGCGTCCGGCGTGTGGATGCTGACCGGTGAACCCGACCCGGACAGCGTCATCGGATGCCGGTTCCCGCAGTTCGAGATCGTGGCGAAGCTGGCCGTGGCGTTCGAGATTCCGCGGCGCGTGCGGGCGTTGGTCGGCGAAGCGGACGCGGTCTGAATGGCCTCCGGTCGCGGTGTGGCGGACAAAGGCCGAATGCCGGCTTTCCGACCGTTGCGGGGGGCGGACGTCCCGGCCGTTCTCCGCTGGAGGCGTCAACGGGAGTGGAGGGCGTCGAGCAGTTCACGGACCGCGGCGACGATCTTCACCGAGGCCTCCTTTTCGACGCGATTGGTGCCCATCCACGTTTCGTAGCCCCCCAGCTCGTGCTGGCGCGGTGTGGGCAGATAGCCATAGCTTCCATTGGCCAGCTCGATCACGAACGTGTGGGCGAAGGGCGTCTGCCGTTTGATCTCCAGCCCGATTTCCGCGAACACCTCGAACGGGATGGCGACGATCGCCAGATCGCCGATCCGCAGCGCCTGCAGCGGGACGTTCCAGACGTCGGGCTCCTGATCCAGTCGCCGTACGCGTTGGGCATAGATGCGTTCGTAGCGGTGGTAGGTCGGGGCGTCCTCGGGTTTGGAGAGCACCTTTTCGACATACTGTCGCAGAGCTTCGTCCGGTTTGCGTACCCGCAGTGGCAGTTCACGGTGCACGACATCGAGCACGACCGAGCGGCGGAAGGTCGTTTTGCGATAGGCGGCGGCAACCTTGCGGGCGACCTTCTCGGCGACCTCTGCCATCTTCTCGTAGGGCCGGTATCTTTTGCCGCTGCGGTTGCGGAAGTCGATGTTGTTCACGTCGCCGCTGGTTCCGTTGCTCAGGATGCCGACGAACGGGGGTCTACCGGGCCGGGGCCGGACCCCGATCAACGCACCGACCCGTCGCGCGAAGACTCCAAAGTAGTCGGCCGAAATGTCGCCCCGCCGCACGCCGCCGACATAATGCAGCGAATATTTGGCCAGCAGTGCCAGAGGCCGGCCGTCGCGGATCGCCCGGACCGCAACGAAGGAAATCTGCGGGTCGGTCGGCCCCGCAGGACGGATCAGCGCCGGGCTGCCGCGGGGCGGATTCATCCGCACCTTGTCCACACCGCCGAACGGGTTCTTCAGCAATTCGGGATCGGTGACGAACCAGCGTCGATTGAACACTTCGGTCGGCTCATCGACCGCTCCCCAGCCGATTTCGGCCGGTTCGAGTTGCTCGACCGCGCGTCGCACGGCCGCGGCGATTCCCGCGACCAGTTTCGGTCGATACCGGGGGGAGCTGGCCCGCGTGCCGGAGTGGGTGTGGGTGGCGGCGATCAGCACGTTCCATGGGTCGATCGCGACGGACTCCACCACGGCGTGGCGAGCGGCATCGCAGACCTCGCGGGGCATCCCGAGGTTGTCCACGATCACGATGGCCAGTCGCCGATGGCCGTTGTCCAGCACCAGCGCCCGCGCGAACAACGGATCGTGCACGGCCGTAGCAGGGAAGGGACGGAATCCGCCGACGATTTCCTCGCCCAGCGGCGGGGTGATGTCCACCGCGGCGGCACCGGCTTGCAACGGACCTTCGGCCGCTCCCGCCGCGATCCGCGGCGCGACGGCGGTGACCGAAACGCTCAACGCGAGCACGATGCCGAGGACCGCGGCTTTCATCGCCCCGCAGGCTGCGAAGCGCTGCGCGACGGAACGCCGGCGCCGGAGCGAGTTGTCATCGGGACCTTGCATCAGGGCTTCTCCGGGGTTTCGTGGTCCGCGGAAACGGCGAAATGGACCTTCTGGGGTCCGATCCGTTGAATCAGGTCGGGCAGGTCGTATTCGAGCAAAGCTCCGGGGACCACGCCTTCCAACTGACCGGCCGGCACGGGGACACCCACCAGGCGTGTCCAGTCGCGGGGCGTGTCG
>RFHO01000166.1 GCA_003696385.1 Planctomycetota bacterium
CGCGGCGGGACGCCACAATTGCTGCATCCGCTAAAATGCGTGTAATCGGTGGTACTTTCCGGCGCGCCGCCGGCATGTTTTCCAAAAGCAACACGGCGTCCGCACAATGCGTCACAAGCTATACTCGACGTAGCGGCCGGCTGCCTGCTGCGCGAACGAGTCCTACCCGCGGAAAAGTTCCGGCAAAACGGCGAGCTGCAGGAAGACCGCTCACGGGCAGAACACCGTCGGCCCGCTGCGGCGGAACGGCAGATCGAAATCCACAAAGCGCGCAACACCTCGCGGCTCGACGGCACAGCGGGTACGGCTGTCGATTTCGCGGCCCGAGCCGCCGTGCGGCCATCGCGGAATGTCGGAGCGATCGTCCGCTCGGCGGACTACTGATGGCACATGGAATAGCTGTTGCCCGACGACGCTGCAACAGCGGAGTAATGAGTGATGGCGATCAAGCTGACACCGGAATCGTTTCTGAACGTCGTCCGCCAAAGTGGGCTCATCGACAAGGACACGCTCAAAGACGCCCTCCGCCGCGCTCAGGCCGAAGGCGTTTCCTTGCGTTCGTCCCGTGCAATCGCGGACGCCCTGGTCCAGCAAGGGCTGCTCACGCGCTGGCAGGCGGAAAAGCTGCTGCAGGGAAAGCACAAAGGATTCTTCCTGGGCAAATATCGGCTGCTGGCACTCCTCGGGAAAGGCGGGATGAGTTCGGTGTATCTGGCCGAACACGTACTGATGCGCCGCCGCTGTGCGATCAAGGTGCTGCCCACCAAACGCGTCAATGATTCATCGTACCTGGCGCGATTCCATCGCGAAGCCCAGGCCGTGGCTTCGCTCGACCATCCCAACATCGTCCGCGCCTACGACATCGACACGGAAACCGACAAGGACAACGAAATCCACTTCCTGGTGATGGAGTACGTGGACGGCAAGAGCCTCCAGGAGATCGTCGAACGGCGCGGACCGCTGGGCTATGTCGAGTGTGCGGAGTATTTCCGACAGGCGGCCGAGGGGCTGCACCACGCACATCAGGCCGGGTTGGTCCATCGCGACATCAAGCCCGGAAACCTGCTGGTGGACCGTTCGGGAACGGTCAAACTGCTCGACCTCGGTCTGGCGCGCTTCTTCGACACCGAAGAAGAGAATCCCCTGACGGTGGCCCACGACGAAAAGGTCCTGGGCACGGCGGACTACCTCGCCCCCGAACAGGCCATCGACAGTCACAAGGTCGACATCCGCGCGGACATCTACAGCCTCGGCTGCACGATGTATTTCACCCTCACGGGACATCCGCCGTTCACCGAAGGCTCACTTGCGCAGCGATTGCTGTGGCATCAGACCAAGGAACCACCGCCGATCAAAAACGACCGGCCGGACATGCCCGATTCGCTCGATGCCATCATTCGAAAGATGATGGCGAAACGTCCGGACGACCGTTACCAGACCGCGGCCGATGTCGCGGCGGCGCTCCGGGACTGGTTGATCGAACACGGCGGGCAGGAGTGGCGCCGCAAGAACGCCGCGGTGATGGCCGCCCTCCAGTCCGGCGGAAGCGGTTCGTCGATCCACACGACCGCCCAGCCCAGCGTGGCTACGCAGACACCACCACCCGGCAGCACGGCGTTGCCGGACAGTGCGGCCATCGAATCCGGACCCGCCGAACCGTCCGTCGAAGACGTCGAAGAAGGCTTCGCCGCCATTCTCCGAAGCCTCACCGGCGAAGACGAAGAATCGAACGCGGCTTCCACGACCGGCTCGCCCCCGACGTCGGTTGCCACGTCCGGCGGAGACGGTGAATCCACCCCCCAACCCGAGCATGCCGCGAACTCCCCAACCACGGTACCGGAGGGAGGCCCGGCGAGCGACGTCCCGGTGCGCGAACGCACGCGCAAAGCGGCCGGCAGCAGCGCGACGGCCCGCTCCCAAGCGGCGGCCAACGCCTCGGCCGCTGCAACTTCGCCCGTAACGTCGGCCCGGCAACCGTCGCGAGATGTGTCGGACGTGTCGCAGCCGGGCCGGCCGGAAAGTCCCGGCAGCGACCTCGATGCGCGACCAGCGACCGACGCCCCGCCCCCGGCTCCGGACGCCGCCCTTCCCGAAGCCGAACCGCTCGACGAGGCCGGCCCGCTCGAAAGGCCGGTTCCCGTCGCCAGGCCCGCCGGCGCCGGGTTCGAGACTTCGGTTCCCGATCAGGCAACCACCGCGCCTCCGCCGCATCCCGCACCGTTCGAACCGGCGGCCGACCTGCGGCCACTCGCCGGAGGGCGGCGCACGGTACGAACACGCCCGCGCCGCGCTGCCCCCACGGGCTCGGTCACGTCCCGTCGTGGATCCAGCAGGACCGGCTGGTGGGCAACGCCCGGCGGCAGGGCTGCCCTGTTCGTTCTCGGCGCATGCCTGCTGATCGCACTGAGCGTGGTCGCGTATCGGTTCGTTCGGCCGGGTGGCTCTGTGTCCAACTCGACTGCGCCGCAACGTCCGAACGGTAATCCTCGGGGCTCAGCCGCACCCGGAGTATCCTCGGTGAAGCGTAAGCTGACCATCGGTCGGGACGGCGATTTCGCCTCGCTCGCGGAAGCGTTCCGATATATCCGCAAACACGTCGAGGCGTATCGCACCTATCGCGGTACGGCCGTGGTGATCGAAGTGCCCGCCGGGATGCATTTGCAGGAATCAATCGACTTGAACAACGCGGACGGCGACTCCTGGCCTCAGGGTGTGCGTGTCGTAGCCCGGGACGGCCCCGTCGAGCTCATTGCTCCAGAAGGCCGGCCGGCCGTGCGTCTGGTCGGGGTCGAGCGATTCACACTGGACGGATTCACGATCCGCTCGAAAGCCTCCAACGCCGTCGAGCTGCGGGGCTGGCTGGTCGGAACGAAGCTCCGCAACCTCGAGATTTCCGACTTCGGACGCACGGGGGTCCTGGTGGAAGGAGCTTCGGGGCTGGCCGGCCGGCCGTTGCGCCTGGAGAAAATCCACATCACGGCCGGTCCGGAGCAGACCGGCGTGGCATTGTCCATGGGGCCGTCCAGTGACCCCGATGACACCCTTTCGATGGGCGTGTCGCAGGTCGAGCTGGCGGAGCTGCGTATCGAGAACGCCGATACGGCGATTCGCGTCGACGGATCGGCCCGCCAAGTCCGCGTGATGCACAATGTCTTCCACGCGTGTCGCCAAGGAGTGCGGTTCACGCGACGGGCGATGGCACTGGCCAACGTCCTGTGTGCTCACAACACGTTCTATCGCTGTGAGCGCGGCTTCGTATTCGAGGCCATTCCTCAGAAGGCGGACGAACTGTCGTTCACCAGGAATCTCTTCGCAAGACAGGCCGGCCCCGAACTGATCGTGGAGAGCGGCTTCGATGCCGCTACATTCGCCGACATGATCGGAAAATCCGGTCTGGGGCTCACTCACAATTTTTCCGACCGCCGCCAGCCCCCGCAGCCGAATGAATTCGAAATCGTGCTGCCCAGAGAAACCCACCGGCTGGAGCGGATCGATTTCGTTTCGGAAGACCCGCAATCACCGGACTTCCTGCGACCGGCACCGCGACAGCCGTTCGTCCACCTGGCACCGGCCACCATCGCCGACATCCGTGGTTACGCCGGAGCAGTTCCGCCGGCACGCTGAAGCCGCGCCCCACCGGCGTCCGCCCTGGGGCGCAATCGGCGGTCGGTTCCGCGCCCCCTGCCCCTTTGCGCAGCACCGGCACGAGGGCCGTCGTCGCCCACCAACGGCCCTCCGCGGCAACGGTCATTCTTCGGCCCGCGGCTCACCGTCGCGATTCAACCGCAACTCCAGTTCGACTTCGTCGAGCTGTTCGACAATCGCGTATCGTCCCTCGAACCAACGATTCAGGTCGATCAGCCGACAGCGATCGCTGCAGAACGGAAAGTAACGGGCCTCTCCCTTCTCGTCCTCGCGGACCACGCGGTTGCACACCGGACACGTCGTCACCCGCACCATTGCTCCTGCTCCCCGAACCACCGGATTTCAGATCATCCCCGTCTCCGACGGGTCGATGGAAACCCCGAAAACCCACACCGCCGGCCGGCTGTCGACCGCGGGAACGGCACGTCCGGGATGTTTTTTCATCCTGACGAGCCTCGTGCCGTTGTCAATCCACCACTCTCGGGCAACGAATGGAGCCCCGGCTTCGTCACTGCGCACCGTTGCCTCACTGCCGTCTGCCGGCTGCGTTCGCATGGCGTGCCAGCTCATAGCAGACGATCCCGCACGCAACCGCCGCATTCAGGCAACCGTCCGCACGGTGCGGAATCCGCGCGAGCCGCGAACATGCGGCCCGGATCGCCTCACCCAGCCCCGCGCCTTCGTTTCCGATGACGACGGCCACCCGCCGCCCCCATTCTCGCTCATCAAGACGATCCGCCGCATCCATCGCCATGCCGACCGTGTCCCACGCCGCATCGTTCAACTCTCGCAACACGTCGACCAGCGAGGGCACCCGACAAACCGGAATCCGGTTCACCAGGCCCGCGGACGCACGGACGACATGGCTGGTCACGGCCACCTGTTCGCGCGTTCCGATGACGATTGCGTCCATGCCGAACAACGCCGCCGACCGGATCATCGACCCGAAATTGTAGGGATCCTGGATGCGGTCCAGAACAACCACGTCGGCCCGGGATTTCCCACAAAGCGTCTCGAACATCGACCGCCACGCGACGTATGGGAAAGGCCCCATCTTCGCAGCAAGGCCCTGGTGATCCGCCGCGTGCACACGCATGCAAATCTCTTCGGCCCGTTTCTCCAGACACGTGATCTTCAGCTCGTCGCATCGCTCGCGGTAAGCCGCACGTCGCTCGGCCGGCAGCGACGTCGCCATCCAGAACTCCAGAATCGGCCATCGTCCCGCATACAGCGTTTCCTCCACGGCATGGCGTCCCCAGATCCACGCCTTCTGCGGGTCGCCCCCCAACACCGGCGCTCTTCGTTTCCCTCGTTTGCGTCGGCTGACCATCTCGACACCAATCCCCTGTGCGTGCAATGGCACGTGCGGCGGCGGTTTGCTGGAATCGCACCGCCGGAGGTCCCCGGTCGCCCGCGACGCCTCGGACGCACCCGTTGCGGAGCGACCGGGACCGCCGCAGCCACGTCGACAACCCGGCGAAACGCACCGGAGCGACGATCATGCCACCGACGGACCGGAGTCGCGGAATCGGCCGGCCGACTCCCTCCCGAGCCCGGCCCCGTCTCTCGCGCGGTTCGTCGTGGCACCGACGCGACGGGGCAGACGCAAAACGACCTCCGAGCGGCATAGCCCCGGCATGGCCACTCAGGACGGCGGATCTTTTGCGACGACCGAGGGACCGGTCGGAGCAGGCGGCCCGTAGCCCCCGCCGCCGGGTGTCTCGATGACCAGCACGTCCCCCGGACGCACCTCGATTTCGCACTTGGCCGGCAACTCTTCCGGCACCGGCTCGCCCGCGCGGACGATCGCGTTTCGTCCCACGGCTCCCGGTCGGCCCCCATCCAGACCGAACGGGGGATACGGGCCGCGTCGTTCCGAAAGGATGGCCGCGCGCACCGGCTTCAGGAACTGCAATTCGCGGACCACACCACAACCACCAGGTTGCCGTCCGCGACCACCCGACCCCCGGCGAATGGCGAACCGCCGGACACGCACGGGGAAGCGATGCTCGAGCACTTCCGGGTCCGTCAGACGCGTGTTAGTCATGTGGGTGTGCACCGCATCGGCCCCGGGATGATCACGGGTCGCCCCCGCGCCGCCGCAGATCGTCTCGTAATAACCGAAGGTCGCGTCACCGAAGGTCAGATTGTTCATCGTTCCCTGGCTGGCCGCCGCCAGCCCCAACGCCCCCAACAGCACATCCACGATCCGCTGAGACGTCTCGACGTTTCCCCCGACCATCGCCGGACACCGGGACGGATCTTCATCACCGGGCGGGTTCAGCAGGCACTCCGGCAACACGATCTCCACCGGCTCCAGCACGCCGCTGTTCAGCGGGATGTCTTCCCCGATCATGCAGCGGAAGACGTACAGTACGGCGGCCGTGGTGATGGCGCGGTTGGCATTGAGGTTCAATCCCACCGGCCGCGACGCAGCCGGGCCACCGCGGCCATGCTTTCCCGCCGCCGAACCGGTCCCAGACTCCAGCGGCGGCGACGGACGCGGGCCCAGCGGCGGATCTGTCCCCGTGAAATCGACCCGCGCTCGATCTCCCCGGATCGTGATCGCGACCGCAATCCGCGCCCCGTCGTCCAGATGGTCGACGAAACGGTACGTTCCATCCGGCAGAGCCGTCAGAGCCAGCCGCATCTTCTCGGACGCCGCCCGCTGGATGTGCCGCATGTAGGCCTGCACAGTGCCCACACCGTGGCGATCGATCAGTTCCAGCAGCTGCAGCGCTCCCCGGCGATTGGCCGCCGCCTGCGCTTCGATGTCCGCCAGATTGTCTCGCACTGCCCGGCTCGGATACGGGCCGCTGCGCAGCAGCTCTCCCAGCTCGTGCAGTCGCGACCGTCCCCGGTGGACCAGCCGGAAGTTGCGGATCAGAACCCCCTCCTCCGCCAGATTGACCGAAAACGGTGGCATGCTGCCCGGTACGATGCCGCCGATCTCTGCATGGTGAGCCCGACTGGCCGTCCAGAACAGAAGTTGCTCGTCGTCGCCGTGAACGGGCGTCACCACAGTGATGTCCGGCAGATGTGAGCCCCCCCGGAACGGATCGTTGGTCACGAACACGTCGCCCAGGCCCAGATCCGGATTGTCCCGCAACACGCACCGCACCGTCTCGCTCATCGCCCCCAGATGTACCGGGATGTGCGGAGCATTGACCACCAGATTGCCGTCCGGATCGAAAATCGCGCAACTGAAATCCAGCCGCTCCTTGACATTGGTCGAGATGGCCGTGTTCCGCAGAGTGATCCCCATTTGCTCGGCGATCGAAGCGAATTGGTTGTAGAACACTTCCAGCAATACCGGATCGGCCGCGCCGGCGTCGCCGGAAACGTCACTCTCCCTGGTCCCCCGCGCAGCCGGCACGACCGGTGCGCTCGATGTCGGTGAGCCGACCGTCACGCGTTCACGGTTCGTTTCCGCGAAGCGAACGACGCTCGATCCCGCGACATCCTTCACCACCAAGGTGTTGATGACCACGATTTCTCCGCGGGAATTCACCTCGCCGACGAACCCCGGATCGATCACCGTCGTGGACGTCGCCTCGCACACCATTGCGGGACCGATCAGTCGGTCCCCCGGCTGCAGGTCGTCGCGCCAGAATACGCCCATCCGCACCGATCGGCCCTCGAAATGCGCCTGGATGAAACGCGACGGCCGTGGCGTTCGGGGGACGACCGGCCGTTCCGGCTCCGCGGGGGCCGGCGTCGACGCCACCACTTCCACCCGCGCATTGACCACTTCGATCGGGCGGTCCGGATACGTGTAGCCGTAGCGCCGCTGATGCTCTCGATGAAACGCCTCAGCGACCTGTCGGCAAATCCACCCAACATCCCGCCCCGACGGCACGGCAGGGGAACCATCCGCCGCGGGAGCGGCACGCACACCGGCTGCGGCGTTCCTCTCGCTGGAGCCCGCCGCTTGCCGCGCCGGCCCATCGCCGCGTGGGCGCCATTGCTCCGGCACGTCGATCGTCAGGAACGCATCTTGACCGGCGTACCGCAGGTCCAATTGGCAACGGGTCGGCGCGAGTCCGGCCGCAGCCATTCCTTCGTCCAGCACCTCCTGCACCAGCCGCCGTTCCAGTTCATCGAACACTCGACCGATCTGTTCGTATACCTGCACCGACAACGGACTCAGGATGGCTCGTTGTCCCAATCGTCGTACGTCTGCGCAGCCGATTCCCAATGCGCTCAGCACACCGGCCGCAGGATGAAACAGGATCCGCGGCATCTGCAGTTCCCGCGCCAATGCGCAGGCGTGTTGTCCCCCCGCCCCGCCGAAACAGACCAGAACATACTCCCGCGGATCGTATCCCTTGGCGACCGAAATGTTCCGGATGGCCCGCGCCATGTTGATATTGGCGATCCGCCGAAACCCTTCGGCCAGCTCGATCGGCTGGTAGCGGCGTCCCAGCGGTGAACGCGCGACCCGTTCGCACAGATCCGTCAGCCGCTTTTCGATCGCCTGCAAATCCAGCGGGAACGGGAAGGCCTCGGGCAGGATCCGCCCCAGCCAGACATTCACGTCGGTGACGGTCAAGGGCCCGCCGCCCCCGTAACAGGCCGGCCCCGGCGAAGCACCGGCGCTCTGGGGACCGACGGACAGCTTCACCCCGTCGAATCCGCAGATCGAACCGCCGCCGGCCGCCACGGTTTCGATGGCCAGCATGGGAGCCACGATCCGCACGCCCGCCTTGGTCGTCTCGTATTCCATCTCGTACGAGCCGTCGAACCGCGCCACATCGGTACTGGTGCCTCCCATGTCGAAGCCGATCGACTGCGGGAATCCGGCCCGCGCGGCGATCTTGGAAAATCCGATCACTCCGCCGGCCGGTCCGGAAAACAGACTGTCCTTCCCCGTGAACCGCGCGCCGTCCACCAGTCCCCCGGAGGAGGTCATCAGCTTCAAGCGGCAGCCGGGAAGCTGCTGCTGCAGCTCCATCACATAGTCCCGCAGCACCGGATTCAGGTACGCGTCGACCACCGTGGTGTCGCCCCGGGAGACGATCTTGATGGCCGGGGTCACTTCGCTCGAGATGCTCACGTCCCGGAAACCGAGCGCCTGTGCTTCTTCCTTGACCGCCCGCTCGTGTGCGTCGTTGGCGTAGGCATGCATCAGGCACACGGCCAACGACTCCACGCCCGCTTCCCGCAGACCGGCCAGCCGACGACGGACCGCGTCGCGATCGAGCGGCTCGATGTCCACACCGCGCGCATCGAGCCTCCCGGGAATCTCGACACTCTGCTCGAACAGCGGCCGCGGCTTCCGGATCGCCAAATCGAACAGTCGCGGTCGGTCCTGATATCCGATCCGCAATACGTCCCCCAGCCCCTCATTCGTGACGAACGCCGTACGAGCACCGGTGCGTGTCAACAGCGCGTTGGTTCCCCGCGTCGTTCCCAGCTTCACCACACAGGGCGGCACGGGATCGGACAGCGGGCAGCGAAGAATCCGCCGAATGGCCAGCACCGGCGCTTCGATCGGCGGACACAGCTCGTAATCCACCAGCGGACCGGCCGGCCAACCATCGCGATCCCCGTCACCGGCGCCCTCGGTGCGCGGAGTGGCCCATCGAGCGCGGTCCACCGCTCCGGTGAAATCCCGCGGCACGGCTGGAGCCAGGTGGAATCGCCCCGCTTCCGATTCGAATCGCGTCACCGTCGCTGCGTGCCACTCCGCATCCGCCCCGCCAAGCCGCAAGCGGATCGGCGCACCGTCCCAGAATCGATCGCCGTCACCGATCCGTTTCGCGTCCGTCAGACGTGTGCCCGAAGCATCCAGACGACCGCGTCCCTTGGTCACTGCGGAGCTGAGCACCTTTTCGATCCGCAGCGAACCGTCCGGACCACGCGCCACACAGTCCGTGAACGTGCCGCCGACGTCGATCCAGAATTCCCACACACGAACCTCCGTCACGGTGCATTGTGTGCCCGCCGCCGAACCGGCGGTTTGTGCAAGACCCATTCTCCGCAGCGTCCACGGCGACGTGCCGGCCGAGGGAGCGACCATCGCCGGCGGGCTGTCGCCGGTGCGGCGTTGGCCAATCGGACGCCCCCGACGGAAGCGCTCCCGCACGATCAACCGCCGGGGGTGGCGTGCCCGGCACCGGTGCGGACGCATCCGGCATAATGAACCTCGTGCAACCGCTCCAGCTTCGCTACGGCAGCCGACACGGCATTCGGCGTTGCGTCGCAAGACACCCCTGCCGGCTTTGTGCCGAAGATACTCGACCGCACGACGCCGAACGAGCGACGACGGGATCCAACCCATGGA
>RFHO01000167.1 GCA_003696385.1 Planctomycetota bacterium
AGTGCCGCCGGCGGCGTAGGGGCGAGGCCGAGCCGATGTAAACGCACCGGAACGTCACACCGAAGTTCGCCGCAACAGTTTTTCAGCCCGCAACGTCGGCTGGCCGCTTTGGGAAGTCATGGCCGCCAGCGACCTGCCCGTTGTGCGGTGACGGTGGCAAACGTCTGGTGTACCGCCGGCGTGCCGAACACCAGGCACAGGCGCACAGGCCGTTCGAAGCACATTGTTCGAGCAGACGCGATCGCCGCAGGCAGCAGATGAGTGACGACCAGGTCAAACCGGACGCCGCCCAACCCGGCATTGACACCGGCGATCGGGGTGAAGGTCCACCACGGGTCGAGCGTGCCGAACCCGCCGCGGCCGCCGAGGAAGTCGGTCGTTCACCGGAGGGCGCCGCGCCGGCAGCGACGGCCGACTCGGCATCGGGAGCCCATCCGTCGTCCGCGGATGCCAGCCAACCGGAGCCTGTCGAGCCGGCCACTGGTGCATCGACATCGGAACCGGAAACCGACTCCGAACAGATCGCCGCTGGAACGGAACCGGACAACCAGCCGGCGGAGGAAGGCCGCGCCGCTGCCGGTTCGGAGGAGGCAGAACTGGAGCAAGAGCCCGAATCGGCACGACGGACGGACGAGGCATCGCTTCGCGCCGAACGGGAGAAGGTCGTCGAGGAGGCCTTGGCGGCGATCGAAGAGAGTGAGTCGGAAGAGGAGCAGCCCGAGCTCCAATGGTACGTTCTGAAAGTTCAGACGAACCGGGAGAAATCGATCCGTGAGGCTTTGCTGAAGCGGATCAAGCGCGAAGGCATGGAGAAGTACTTCGGCGAGATCATCATTCCCACAGAGCGAGTCAAGGAGACTCGCGGAGGACGAACACGGAATGTGGAACGCCGTCTGTATCCCGGCTACCTGATGATCCAGATGGCCCTCAACGACGACACGTGGTACCTCGTCCGGGACGTTGGCGGCGTCGGCGACTTCACGGGCGCCGGTGGACGGCCGGTTCCGATGAAGGAAGAAGAGATCCGAGCAATGCTTGGCCGCGAGGCGGAAAAGGAAACCGCACCGGCCAAGGTGAAGGTGTCCTTCTCGCGCGGCGACATGGTGAAAATCAAGGAAGGCCCGTTCGGTGGCTTCGAGGGAACTGTAGAAGAGATCGACTACGAAACCGGAAAAATCACCGTGCTTGTCGACATCCTCGGACGTACCACTCCCGTGCAGGACTTGGACTACTGGCAGGTCGAACGTCTCTGACGGGCAACGGCCGATGCGCGGCAACCGGCTCACCGTCGCATCGCTCCTCCGCTCGTCATGCCGCCGGCGGTCTGAAAGGCATCGATAGGCCTTCGAGGTGCGGGCCGGATCCGACGGCGCATTTTCTGATCGGACAATCGAAATCGACGGACCCGAAAAAGGTAATCGACGACCATGGCCAAGTCGGTAGTGGCGCAGGTGAAGATCCAGATCCCGGGAGGCCAAGCCACCCCGGCTCCGCCGGTGGGCACGGCACTCGGCCCGCACGGCGTCAACATCGGCCAGTTCGTGCAGCAGTTCAACGACCGCACGCGCGACATGGCCGGCACAATCATCCCGGTGGTGATCACCATCTACAATGACCGTTCGTTCGAATTCATCACCAAAAGCCCCCCGGCGGCGGTGCTGATCAAACAGGCGGCCCAGATCGCCAAGGGAGCATCCAACCCCCGTACGGAAAAAGTCGGCACCATCACGCGTGCGGACCTCGAACAGATCGCCAAGACCAAGATCCAGGACCTGAATACGGACGACCTGGAAAAGGCCGTGCGGATCATCGCGGGTACGGCGCGGAGCATGGGTGTGGAGGTGGTTGACTGATGGCACGGCTTTCCAAGCGAATGCAGGAACTGAAAAAGATCGTCGCCCAGATCGGCGTGGTCGACCTGGCTACGGCTGTGGCAGAACTGAAGCGGCTCGAAGACCGCCTGCCGGAACACATCAAACGGTGCCGGTTCGACCAGACGGTCGAAGTCGCCATGCGGTTGGGCGTCGACCCCCGCCAAGCGGACCAGATCGTCCGTGGGTCGATCGTGCTTCCGCACGGCATCGGCAAGTCGCAGCGCGTGCTCGTGTTCGCACAAGGTGAACTGGCCAAGGCGGCGGAAGAAGCCGGCGCGGACTTCGTGGGGGGCAAGGATCTGGCGGACAGGATCAAGGACGGTTGGCTGGATTTCGACGTTGCAATTGCGTCGCCCGACATGATGAGCGTCGTGGGGCCGTTGGGGCGGATTCTCGGCCCTCGGGGTTTGATGCCTTCGCCGCGCGCCGGCACGGTCACGCAGGACGTAGCCACAGCCGTCCGGGAGTACAAGGCCGGCAAGGTCGAATTCCGGGTCGATTCCGGCGGGAACGTGCACAGCGGCGTCGGCAAGATGTCATTCGAGGAAGAAGCACTGCGTGAAAACATTCAGGCATTCATCGACTATGTGATTTCGCTGCGTCCCGCATCAGCAAAGGGGACGTACGTTCGCGGGGTGGCCATCTGTGGGACGATGACGCCTGCGATTCGTGTCGCGATCTGAGTGAGTCCGGCCGACCGTTGGCGAGCGCCGCGGCCGTGCGATTAGCGATTCCGCCGCCGCCCCGCGATGCATGGCTGAGGTCACCGGTCCCGTGACACGCGTCGATGAGCGACCGGAGCAATGCATCGCATCAACAACAGGCCTGCCACTGGGCGTGGTGAATCAGAAGAAGAAAAGTCGGTCCGATGAGCAAACAAGTCAAAGGCTGGATCATCCAGGACTTGCAGCGCCGGCTGCAGGGAACGACCGAATTTCTGGTTGTCGATTCGTCTCGGATCGACGCCGTCACGACCAATCAGTGGCGGCGAGCTTTGCGGGAGAAGGGCATCCACGTCCTGGTGGTGAAGAATTCCCTTGCTCGCCGGGCTCTGGAGTCCAATGGCGTGACGGGGTTGAACCCCATTCTGGAAGGCCCCAGTACGCTGGTTTACGGCGGCGAAGATATCGTCGCGCTGTCCAAAGAAATCACGCGCTGGGCCAAGGAACTGCCGGAGCTGCAGATCAAGGGCGGAACCGTCGACAACCAGACGCTCGGCCCAGAAGACGTGGAAGCACTCAGCAAGAGCCCCGGCCGGCTCGAACTGATTGGCCACATCGTCACCCTCGCCCTCAGTCCAGCCAGTCGGCTCGTTGGGGCTCTTCTGGGACCGGGAGGCACCGTTTCCGGCCAATTGCAATCGATTGCGGAGGGCCAGAGCGGCAACGATTGACAGGGTGGAGCGGCGGAGTCGTTCCGTCGCCGCCCGGCCGCCTCCGGCGGCCGTCAGCGTAGCGGATGGTCGGACACTTGCCAGCTTGCAAACCGTCCCCGACGTCCCCTTGTGGACTGGACGTCGAACTTTCGGATCAGGGAATCTCGTTAACAAAAGGGAACCGGAACGATGTCAGAAGAAGCCGTTGCAACCATGGAATTCGACGATGCGACCAAGCAGCTTGGCGACCAGATCGCCAACCTCACGCTGCTGCAAGCCAAGGCGCTGGCAGACTACCTCGAACAACAGTACGGCATCAAGCCGGCCGGCGGCGCGGTGGTAGTGGCCGGCGGCGCCGCGGGTGGCGAAGAAGGCGGCGAGTCCGCTGAAGAAAAGACCGAGTGGGACGTCGTCCTGACCGGATACGGCGACCAGAAGATCGCCGTGATCAAGGTAGTCCGCGCCCTGACCGGCTTGGGACTGAAAGAAGCCAAGGAGCTGGTCGAAAGTGCGCCAAAGCCAATCAAGGAAGGCGTCTCCAAGGAAGAAGCCGAAAAGATCAAGCAGGAAATCGAGGCCGCCGGCGGATCCGTGGAACTGAAGTAATGCTGCTTCGACCGCTCACAAGGTACCCTCGCCCGCACAGCCGGGCGATTTGGGCGGATCGAATGGCCGGCAGCGACTGTCCGATGGCCGCGTCGGCAATTGCACGCACTGCCATACGGCGCAGTTGGTACACCGGCGCGGCCGTTTCGGCAACCACGCACGCATCGCGGATACACCGGTTGCCTGCTTGAGGGCTGATTGGACGGATTTGATCGGTTGCAACAATCCGCCGCTTGCAAATTTCGCGCCGTCTGCTTAGATTACCATCGCGTGTTTGCGGCGACACCGCGACTTCGGTGGCACGTGCGGCTCTCGGCGGTGTTGGGTCGAATGCAGATCTTTCCAGCGGGGTCCGTGACTCGGCCTGTCTGCGGTCGGCGGAGTCTTTGTGCGCCGCGCGTTCCCGAAGCGGCTCGGGCGTCAAGCGAACCAAGGGAATACACTTCGCGAAGGTCTATGGTGCGACGCCGTGGCTTCGGATGGCGCTGTACCGGCCTTCCTCCCGGTTGCTCAGCTGTCCGGTGGCCTGCGTTCGCTTCACGGCCGTGTGCTCGCGAAGACTCGCTGCGCATGGACCTCCGAGGCGGCCCCATCGAACCAATTCGCAGTGCGACGGTGCGGTTCGGTTTACGAATGTCTTTTTCTCATCCCGCCGCCTGCGGGATGCGGCAGCCAGCAGAGCCATACGCCGGAACCATTTCGGACGCAGCCTCAACCAAGGCGAGGAACGAACGTGGCCTTAATCATCTCCATGCCGGCGCGAGTCCCACCAAACCGTCCGCGACTGCTTCGGCAGGGCCGTCCGTGACGGTGTCGCAACGACGTGTCATTCGGCGCCGGTTCCTTGCGCGCTCGCACGTACGAATGATAGCAGCCTCCGAGGTCGTCGGATGCCGCGTATGTCTCTCCCTCGCTTGAGGCCTCTGTTCCCATAGCGGCGCATCGTTTCGCAACGGATACCTGACCTTTGGGACTTGCTGGACAGGCAGGACAGTTTTAATCAATCGGGGACGAAGAACGCATGCCGACTCCATCGCAACGCGTCTTGGAAACGACGAGCGAACGGTATTTCGGACGGTGCCCGCAGTACCTGGAGCTGGGCGACCTGACGGATATTCAGACCAAATCGTACGAACGGTTCCTGCAGCACGGTGTTCCGCCCCGCGAGCGGAAGCCGTATGGTCTGGAAGAGATCCTGCGAGAAACCTTTCCCATTGTGAGCAACGACGGCCAGGCGCGGCTGGAGTACATCAAGTACGAGCTGCGCAAACCACGGCACACGCCCGAGGAATGCCGTCAACTGAAATTGACCTACGGACTCCCGTTGCACGTTTGGCTGCGACTGGTGCGGGACGAACCCGTCGAGCAAGAAGTCTACCTGTGCGACATCCCGATCATGCTCGGCGGTGGCGAGTTCATTATCAATGGTGCCGAGCGGGTCGTCGTCAGTCAGCTGCATCGCTCTCCCGGTGTCGACTTCACGGAAACGACCGAATCAGGCGACCGCAAAACGTTCTCGTGCCGCATCATTCCGGAGCGGGGGAGCTGGATCGAGCTGGTCATCAACAAGAAGGGCGGGATCAGCGTGCGAATCGACCAGAGCGGGAAATTTCCCGCCACGACGCTGCTCCGCGCCATGAGCCCACAGTATTCCACGGATGCAGACATCCTGCGCGCGTTCTACACGACACGCCGGATCAAGTCTCCGAACAAACGCCATCTGCAAGCACTCACGGGAGCAATCGCAGCGGACGACATCGTCTATCCGCCGGGACACGAGCGGGTCGGTGAAATCATTGTCGATGCAGCGGACCCCATCGGCGAAGAGCAGGCTCAGGCCATCATCGAAGCCAAGGTTCCGTTGGTCGAGATCATCGAGGAAGTGCCCGACGATCTGGTGCTGAACACGGTCCGCGAAGATGCCACACACTGCCACGAAGAGGCGCTGTTGCGCATTTATTCACGTCTGCGACCGGGCACGCCACCGTCCCTGGACAAGGCCGAAGCTCTGTTCCATGAGCGTTTCTTCGACGAAAACCGCTACCGCCTGGGCCGGGTCGGCCGCTTCCGGATCAACCGGAAGTTCGCGCAGGATGACGTATCGGACGACGAAATGGCGCTGCACGTTTCCGATTACGTCAATGCGATCAAGTACCTGACGCGGCTACGCTCCGGCGACCCGTCCGCCCACACGGACGACATCGACAATCTGGGCAACCGGCGGCTGCGAACAATCGATGAGTTGGCGACCGAAGAAATCCGCAAAGGCTTCCTGAAGCTGAAGCGGTCGGTCATGGACAAGATGACTCTCAAGGACATCAATCAGGAAACGCCCGTTTCCCTGATCAACGTGAAGAATGTTTCCGCGGCCGTCGACTACTTCTTCGGACGCCACGAACTGTCCCAGGTCGTCGACCAGACCAACCCGCTCTCGATGCTCACGCACGAGCGTCGCCTGAGTGCTTTGGGACCGGGCGGTTTGAACCGCAAGCGGGCAGGATTCGAAGCACGCGACGTGCATATTTCGCACTATGGCCGGATCTGCCCGATCGAGACACCGGAAGGCCAGAATATCGGCCTCATTCTCAGCTTGGGCATCTTTGCCAAGATCGACGAATACGGCTTCCTGATCACCCCATATCGCAAAGTCGTCAATGGTAAACTGACCGACGAGATCGAATGGCTCCGCGCCGACCAGGAATCCGAGGTCTACGTCGTCCCCGCCGACACTCCGGTAAAAGACGGCCGTCTTGCCGAAAAGCGCGTGTTGGCGCGGTATCGCAATGACGTCGTCTGGGCGGATGCCAAGCAGGTGCAATACATAGACGTCGCTCCCAGTCAGATGGTGGGCGTTTCCGCCAGCCTGATCCCATTTCTGGAACATGATGATGCCAACCGCGCGCTGATGGGCTCGAACATGCAGCGCCAGGCCGTTCCGCTGTTGGTCACCGAAAAGCCGATCGTCGGCACGGGCATGGAACGCGTCGTGGCCGAGAACTCGGGTATGGTGTTGCGGGCGCCGCGCTCCGGCAAGGTGACTTATGTGGACGCTCGAAGGATCGACATCGACGGACGACCGCTGGAGCTGCGCAAGTTTCAGGGATTGAATGACCGCGCGTGCCTGAACCAGAAGCCCCTGGTTCGCGTGGGCGAGCGCGTCAAGAAAGGCCAGATTCTCTGCGACAGTGCAGCCACCCGCGATGGCGAGCTCGCCTTGGGCCGCAATGTGCTGGTCGCGTTCATGTCGTGGGAAGGCTACAACTTTGAAGATGCAATCATTCTCTCCGAGCGACTGGTCAAGGAAGACGTTTATACCTCGGTCCACATCGACGCTTTCGACGTCGAAATCCGCGAAACCAAGCTCGGGCGCGAAGAATTCACTCGCGACATTCCCAACGTGAGTGAGAAGGCGTTGCGACACCTCGACGAAAACGGCATCGTCAAAGTCGGAACGCGCGTCGCTCCGGGAGACATCCTCGTCGGCAAGGTCGCCCCGAAACAGAAGACGGAGCTGACGCCCGAGGAGAAGCTGTTGCACGCGATCTTCGGCCGCGCCGGCGAAGACGTGAAGAACGAGTCGCTGGAGGTTCCCAGTGGGACGGAAGGCATCGTGATTCATACCGAGCGGTTCACGCGCCGGACGAGTCTGAGCGAGCACGAGCGGAAGAAGTTCGACCAGGAAGTCAAGAGGGTCGAGCGCGAAGGCCGCAAACAGATCGCGGAGGAATTTCGCCGCTTCCTTGAGGAGTTCGAAGAAGCCTTGGGGCAGCCTGTCACGGACGAATCCGGCACGCCGTTGCGAGATCTGGATACTGCGAAACTGGCGGACGCTGCCCGGGAGTTTCCGCGGCGGTTTGAAGATCTGGACATCCGCAGTCCTCAGGTTCGGTCAGCGTGCCGCAAGGTGTTTCGCAACAGCTGGCCGGAAGTCGAACAGGTCATCGACGACCTCGACCGGCGGCTCAATTCTCTGCGGCGCGGCGACGAGCTGCCCAACGGCGTTCTGGAAAAGGTCAAGGTGTACGTCGCCTCCAAGCGGAAGATTTCCGTCGGCGACAAAATGGCCGGACGGCACGGCAACAAAGGCGTGATCGCAAAGATTCTGCCCGTGGAGGACATGCCGTTCCTGGAGGACGGCACGCCGGTCGACATCATTCTCAACCCGCTCGGCGTACCGAGCCGGATGAACGTGGGACAGATCCTCGAGACACACCTCGGGTGGGCCGCCGGCAAGCTCGGCTTCCGCGCAATCTGCCCGGTCTTCGACGGCGCGAAGGAGGAGCAGATTCGGGAGTGCCTGAAAGAGGCGGGCCTGCCGGAGGACGGCAAGACCATCCTTTACGACGGTCGAACGGGCGAGCCGTTCGAACAGAAGGTCACCGTGGGTTACATCTACATGCTGAAGCTGCATCACCTGGTCGACGACAAGGTCCACGCCCGCGCAACCGGACCGTACTCACTCATTACTCAGCAGCCGCTGGGCGGGAAGGCACGCTTCGGCGGCCAGCGATTCGGCGAAATGGAAGTATGGGCGCTGGAGGCATATGGGGCAGCATACATCCTGCAGGAACTTCTGACCGTCAAGAGCGACGACGTCGAAGGGCGCACGAAGATTTACGAGTCCATGGTCAAGGGCGAAAACACTCTGGAAGCGGGTACACCCGCGAGTTTCGACGTTCTGACGAACGAGATTCGCGGCTTGGCCTTGAATCTGCAGCTGGAGAAGAACCCCGTATGACCCCGGCATCCCACGCAAGCTGCCGCGCATCGGCGACTCGGCACCGTCCGATGCAGGCCGTCGAACGAAGTGCCCGCGGCCACTGACGTTCGACAAAATCCAGCCGCTTCCACGCGTCTTCACCAGCCACAGCCAAGGAGCCATCCTGTGAGCGTTGCTGAAACGACCACGACTTTCGATCGCGTGAACGACTACCGGGCTGTCCGCATCAGTCTGGCCAGTCCGCACGACATCCGCAGCTGGTCGTACGGCGAGGTCAAGAAGCCCGAAACGATCAACTATCGGACGTACCGACCGGAACGTGACGGGCTGTTCTGCGAACGCATCTTCGGTCCGGAGAAGGACTGGGAATGTTCCTGCGGCAAGTACCGCGGGATGAAGTACAAGGGCATGATCTGCGACCGCTGCGGTGTAAAGGTCACGCACAGTCGCGTCCGCCGCAAGCGGATGGGACACATCGAGCTGGCTGCGCCGGTCGTGCACATCTGGTTTTTCAAGTCCGCTCCCAGTCGTCTCGGCGCTCTGCTGGACATGAAGGTCACCGACCTGGAAAAGGTCATCTACTTCCAGGACTACGTGGTGCTCGATCCCAAAGGAAGCGATTTCAAACAGTGCGACCTGCTCACCGAAGACGAATACCGCGAAGCTCAGCGGAAATATGGCCCGGACGCCCCCGAAGTGGGCATGGGAGCGGAAGCCATCAAGCGGCTGTTGATGTCCCTGGATCTGAACCAGCTTTCACACGACCTTCGTGCTGAGCTGCAGACCGTCCGCGCTCAACAGAAGCAACGGGATTTGATCAAGCGCTTGAAGGTCGTCGAGGCGTTGCGTGACAGTGAAAATCGTCCCGAATGGATGGTCCTCGACGTCATCCCGGTCATTCCGCCAGACCTGCGGCCACTGGTACAGCTGGAGTCCGGAAATTTTGCCACCAGCGATCTGAACGACCTGTACCGCCGGATCATCAATCGCAACAACCGCCTGAAAAAGCTCGTCGACCTGAACGCACCGGAAGTCATCATCCGCAATGAAAAGCGGATGCTGCAGCAATCGGTCGATGCACTGTTCGACAACAGCCGCTGCAAGCGCCCGGTCGTCGGCACGTCCAACCGGCCGCTGAAGTCACTGACCGATATGATCAAAGGAAAGCAGGGGCGATTCCGCGAAAACCTGCTTGGCAAACGAGTGGACTACTCGGCGCGCAGCGTGATCGTCGTGGGACCGGAGCTGCTGCTGCATCAGTGCGGCCTGCCTAAGAAGATCGCCCTGGAACTCTTCCAGCCGTTCATCATCCGCCGGCTGAAGGAACTCGGGCACGCCGACACGATCAAGAGCGCCAAACGGATGCTGGAGCGCAAGGACGAAGAAGTCTGGGACATCCTGGACGAAGTGATCCAGAACCATCCGGTCCTGTTGAACCGCGCACCCACATTGCACCGGATGGGCATCCAGGCATTTGAACCGGTGCTCGTCGAAGGCAATGCGATCCGCATTCATCCACTGGTCTGCAAGGGGTTCAATGCGGACTTCGACGGTGACCAGATGGCCGTGCACCTTCCGCTGTCCATCGAGGCACAGGTGGAAGCCACGACGCTGATGATGTCGACCAACAACATCTTCAGCCCGGCCAACGGTTCGCCGATCATCAGCCCTTCGCAGGATATCGTGATGGGCTGCTATTACCTGACCATCGCCCGCGACGGACGTCTCGGCGAGGGCATGGTCTTTTCGTCACCGGCCGAAGTCCATACGGCGTTTCAACACGGCAAGGTCGTACGTCATACCCGTATCAAGGTCCGCCTGCCCAAATCGAAGCGTGTGGTGGGCGAAGGAGAGGAAGAGTACAAGCCCGGCGGAATCCTGGAAACGACCGTGGGACGTGTGCTGTTCAACGACATCCTTGATGAGCGGATGGCGTTTTACAACATGGAAATGGGCAGCAAACAGCTCGCCCGCGTCATCTCCGACTGCTACCTGGAACTGGGCCGGCGCGCAACGATTGACTTGTTGGACCGCATGAAAGCCATCGGCTTCCAGGAATCGACCAACAGCGGCCTGTCCTTTGGACTGAGCGACCTTGTCCCCGCACCGAACAAGCAGCAGGTTATTGCGGAAGCCGAAAAGGCGGTGTTGGACTATCAGCGGCGGTACGAGCGTGGCTTCATCACCGACAAAGAGCGCAAGCACAAGGTGCTGGATATCTGGACCCGCGCCAGCGATGAAATCAAGGATGCCTTGATGAAAACGCTGGAACACGACGTTCGCGACGGGGCCTATGTCAACCCGATCTTTCTGATGGCCAACTCCGGCGCTCGCGGCGGGGTTGAACAGATCCGCCAGCTCGGCGGCATGCGGGGTCTGATGTCCAAGCCCAGCGGCGAGATCATCGAAACTCCCATCAAGGCCAACTTCCGCGAAGGTTTGTCGGTACTGGAGTATTTCAGCTCCACACACGGTGCGCGGAAGGGGCTGGCCGACACTGCGCTGAAGACCGCCGACAGCGGATACCTCACGCGGAAACTCGCCGACGTCTGCCAGAACGTCGTGATCACAATGCACGACTGCGGGACCACCAAGGGCGTCAGGAAAGGCGCCGTGCGGCGCGGAGAGTCAACCGAAGTGAGCTTCGTGGAGGCGATCCGTGGTCGTGTCAGTCGCGTCAGTGTTGTGGATCCAGTCACCGACGAAGTGCTCGTGCGTGAAAACGAATTGATCACCCACGAGATCGCCGAGCGGATCGCTCAACTGGGCATCGAGACATTGCAGGTTCGCAGTCCGATGACGTGTGAGGCACCGCTGGGCGTTTGTCGGCTGTGTTACGGGATGGACCTGTCCACCGGTGACCTGGTCGAAGAAGGTCTGGCGGTTGGAATCATTGCCGCGCAAAGCATCGGCGAGCCCGGTACGCAGCTCACCATGCGCACATTCCATATCGGCGGCACGGCGTCGCGACAACTTGAGGAAAGCGAGATCCGCTGCAAGCGTTCGGGAACCGTGCGGTTCGTTGGACTGGAAGCCGTCGAAGACGAAGGAGGTCACCTGGTTGCCCTGAAACGCGGCGGCGAAATCGCCATCGTCGACGCCAAGGGACGGCACCTGGAGAAATACCTCGTCCCCGTTGGCGCAGAAGTGCTGGTTCGGGAAGGCCAGTCGGTCGAACGCGATACCGTCATGGCTCGTTGGGATCCCCACACGCTGCCCGTTCTGGCTCGGGTCGGCGGGCGCGTTCGCTTTGAAGACCTGATCGAGGGTAAGACGTTCCGGGCTGAACAGGACAAGCTGACGGGCAGCTCGCGGTACACGGTCCTCGAGTACAAAGGGGACTTGCACCCGCAGATCATCATTGAAGACGAGCGCGGCGAGCTACTCGACTTCCACTACATCCCTGCCGGCGCGACGATCGAAGTCGAGCCGGGCCAGGAGATCCGCGCCGGGACGGTTCTGGCGAAAACCACCCGTGAGGCGCGCGGGACCGGCGACATCACCGGTGGTCTGCCGCGTGTCACCGAGCTGTTCGAGGCACGGCGTCCGAAAGAACCGGCGGTGATTTCCGAAATCGATGGCGTGGTAGATCTGCCCAGGGAACGCAAACGCGGCAAGCGGCTTATCATTGTTCGTGCGGAAGACGGCACCGAGGTCGAACATCCGATTCCGCACGGGAAACAGCTGATCGTTCACAAGGGCGACGTGGTCAAAGCCGGCGAGCCGCTGGTTTACGGTCCGCTGGTGCCGGACGACATCCTGCGCATCAGTGGCGTCGAAGAGCTGCAGCAGTACCTGTTGAACGAGATCCAGGCCGTGTATCGCGAGCAGAACGTGAGCATCGACGACAAGCACATTGAAATCGTCATCGCACAGATGCTGCGCAAGGTTCGCGTCACCGACGTGGGAGACACCAAGCTACTGCCGCGTGTCGTTGTTGACAAACGCGAACTGGCTCGCGTCAATCAAGAACTCACCCGGATGGTGAAGATCATTTCGCCCGGCGATACCGAGTGGGAACCCGGGGAACTGGTGCCCAGGGAAACGGTCGAAGAGGTAAACGAGGAATTGAAGGCGGAAGGCAAGGAACCAGCCACGTTCAAGAACCCGCGGCCGGCGCGAGCGACCCAGCAGCTGCTGGGGATTACGAAGGCCGCGGTGCAGAGCGAAAGCTTCATCTCCGCAGCCAGCTTCCAGGAAACAACCCGCGTACTCACCGAAGCAGCACTGGCCAGCAAAGTCGATCGGCTGGTCGGCCTGAAGGAAAACGTGATTCTCGGCCACCTGATTCCGGCCGGCACGGGCTTCCACGAGCACGTCAACGCCGAGGTACGAATCCATCCGGAAGCACTGCGGCAACTCCAGGAAGAAAAACAGCGGATCCTCGACCAGCGGCGCAGTCTCCTGGCGGACGTCCAACCGGATTCCGAGCCCGGCGTCCCACCGGCCACGCAGACGCCTTAAGACGGCATTGCCGTTGGGAGGTTCCGCCGTACGTGCGGCCTTGGCGGCGGAGCGAGCCCGCCGCCCCGACAACTCACCCGGCCGGTTGCAAGACGGTCCGGCACTTCAACCGTGTCGGGCCGTTTTTTTCGCCGCTCTTATCCAACCACGACCAACGTCGGCAGAACACCGTGTTCGAACGCAGTTTTTCGACCGGGCCGTACGGCGCAGATTGGTTACGCCAACAAACGATCACGGACATCCGCGAGTCTTCGGCATTCAGCGAGGGGCCGATCGGTGAGAAGCTGGATTGCAAGCTTGCCGAAGCCGTCCTGGCTTGTGCTGCTGTTGCCGTTGGTCGTTGCCTGTGATGTGGCGGACGCTCCTCCGCTTGCCGTGTTCGTTCTGGCAGCAATCGTGGTGCTGGGCACGGTGACGTTGATCGGCAAAGCCACCGAGGAAATTGCGGCATACGCCGGTCCGCTGTGGGGTGGATTGCTCAATGCGACCTTCGGCAACGTGACCGAACTGATCATCGCCTTGTTCGCTCTGCGCCGCGGATTGGAGCAGGTCGTATTGGCCTCCGTAACCGGGTCAGTGCTCGGCAATCTGCTTTTGGTGCTTGGGGCTGCCATGGTCTATGGCGGATTGAAACACTCCAGGCAAACGTTTTCGCGGACCGATGCACATGCAAACGTCGGTATGCTGTGGGTCGCGCTCACGATCATCGCCGTCCCCAGCCTTCTACGGATCGCCCTGCAACTGGATCCACAACTCGAAGCTTCGCAATTGCAGTGGCTGGGGCGGCGTATTTCGCTTGCAGGAGCCGTGTTGTTGCTGGTGGTGTATGTCGCCGGTCTGTGTTTTTCGATGAAGACACACCGTTTTCTGTTCATGCCCGATTCTCTGGAGGCGACTCATCGGGCCCACTGGTCACTGCGGACGGCGGTGGCCGTGCTGTTTGCCTCGACGTGCTGCGTCGCGTATTTGAGCGAAACGTTTGTCGGAGCCCTCGAAACACTGCTGCACGGGGGCGGTCTTGCGATGAGCGAGTTGTTTGTGGGCGTAATTGTCGTCGCGGTGGTCGGCAATGCGGCCGAGGGCATGGTTGCCGTCTTCGTGGCCGGAAAAAACAAGATGGAGCTGTCATTTCAGATCGCGATGGGGTCGTGTCTGCAGGTGGCCCTGCTGCTCGTCCCCGTTCTGGTATTGTTTTCCTATCCGCTGGGACGCCCGTTGGTGCTGCGATTCAATCCGTTCGAACTGATGTCGCTGGCCGCGGCGGTTCTGATCGCTTCATCCGCGCTGTCGGACGGTGAGTCGAACTGGATTGAGGGCCTGATGATGCTGGCCGTGTACGCGTTTTTCGCGGCTGTGTTCTGGTTCCATCCCTGACGCCACGCCCCCCAGACTGCCCAGCCCCTACAATGTAGGGCTCGAGAACAGAAGCTGGGACAGCCCCGGCTTCGCGGCCCAACATTGACGAAAGCCTTGCCGGACGTGCCGACGGTGGCCGACCGCACCGCGCGCAGGCCTGAGCCGAAAGTCGCGATGCGGACGCACGGTCGTCCCGAGGAGGACCGTCGGTGAATGCGCCATCCATCAACGAATGGGATATTCAACACGAAATGAAAAGACGTTCGGACATCCGCAACGTGGCGATCATTGCACACGTC
>RFHO01000168.1 GCA_003696385.1 Planctomycetota bacterium
GTCGTTGTGGCCCCAGTTCCAGTGCACGTGTCCGCCGGTAAAGCCGAAGCCGCGGCCACCGTCGGGCCGCTGATACGCCCAAGCGACGTGCTGCGGTTCCTTGCGCTTCAGAACGGCTTCGCGCACGTGCGGGTTGTTGCTGTGCGGGCCGTCCGGACGGTTGAGCGTCGAGGCTGGCGGCAAGTCGGAAAGAATGGGCGTGATGCCCTCCAGACCCTCGCGAAACCGCATGTGGTAGTACCATTCGTCGTTGATCGCGAACGGCCGCACTCCGTTGGTGATCGGGTGCTCCGGCAGCTTGCGGAAGTTCGCCGTCCAGTGCGGGTTGACGGACCAGTTGGTTTCGAAATAGCCGCCGATCCATTCCAGGAACTTTTCGCCGGCCGGGCCTTTGGGCACTTCGACCGCGTAGTGGATGCAGGCCAGGCCGACGCCTTTTTTCATCAGTGCATTCACTTCGTCCAGGTGGCCCAGCAGCGGATGCCGCCCGCCGCCGTCGGAATAGACCACGATGCTGGCCGCGTCATCGAGGATCGAGCTGTCCTTGGGCCAGCCGTTGGTGACCACCACGGCTTCGGCCTGCGGCACGTTCTCGTTGATCGCCTTGGCCAGCAGCATGCAGCCGGCCTTGTGCTCGTGGGCGGCGAACCCGTGACTCCGCGGCCCGGCGATGAACACGATCTTTTTCTTTTGCGGGGCCTTGGCCGCTGTGGGCACGGCCGACTGGCTGCTGGAGACGCCTTTGCGGTTGTCCGACGTCGCCTCGGCACCGCCGCTGGAGAGCCGCTTCAGGCGGATGTTGCGAAACTGCACCTTCATCGGCGGACCGGCGTGCAGTTGGAATGCCAGGATGCCCGACCGGCGGCGCTGTTCCACGTCTTCGTCCGTCACGTCGGCCATCACCGTGCCGTTGATTTTGTGCACGAAGTGAAAGCCCCTGGCGATGATGTGGTACTCGTTCCACTGGCCGGCCGGCTTGATCGCCTTCGCCAGTTCGGCCGGATCGCCCAGCTTGCCGACGACCTTGAACTTGTGGTTCGGGCCGATGACGGTCTTCATGCCGCGGGGGCAGAGCATCCCGCGGAATTTCTCGCCGTAGCAGCAGCCCGAAAAGCGATTCGCCACGTCGATGTCCGCCTGGTAGCCGCCGACGACCCACTTCTGTCCGGGGATCTCGAAGCTGCGATACTGGATGCCCGAGTTGTGGGCAAAGATGCGATACTCGACTTTCAACTCGAAGTCTTCCAGTGTGCCGCCGCGCCAGATGATGAACGTATTGCCTCGGGTCGGCTTCTCCTTCGTCGTCTCGCCGGTGATCGCGCCATCCTCGACGCGCCAGAAATCCGGGTTGCCGTCCCAGCCTTTCAGGGTCTTCCCATCGAACAGCGACTGCCATTCACCCGCCGTCGCCGGCACACACGTGAAACACAGCGCCATCACCCCGCACGCGATCACCGTGCTCCGGCCGAACCTGCCGATGGGCCTGCGAAGATGTCCGCTCATGGTTGTCTCCTCGATTCGGAGTGATCATCTTTGCGAACAGTGTCGTGCTCCCTGCCGGCGCGGCAGCGGGCTCGCCGGTAGGGCACGCTCGCATCGAAAACCGTTGATGGCAAAACGATAGTCCACCGACCGCATTGCCCGCAAGGATCGGCCGGCGGCGCACACGCCGCAACCCGCTTCGCCCCGAGGCTCCGACCGTGTCCAGCATCGAAGTCCGCAACGCGCGGCAACACAATTTGCAGGGCATCGACGTGGCGATCCCGCACGGGCGGATCACGGTCGTGACCGGAGTCAGCGGAAGCGGCAAGAGTTCGCTGGCGTTCGACACGATCCACGTCGAAGGCCAGCGCCGCTTCCTGCAGACGATCCGCCGCGCGGCACGACGCGCCGTCGATGAACCGCCCTGGCCGGCCGTCGACGAGATCCTTGGGCTGCCTCCCACGCTGGCGGTCGACCAGGCAGCTCGCGGCGTTCCTTTTCGCGCGACCCTCGCATCGCTCACCGAGCTGGCCGACCTGTTGCAGATCCTCTACGCCCGAGCGGGCGTGGTCGTCTGTCCGCGGTGCGGTTCCGTCCTGCAGACCCAGTCGGCGACCGAGATCGTACGCCGCATCGCCGCGCTGCCCGAAGGGACGAAGGTGCTGCTGCTCGCGCCGCTGCGGCCGCGAAGCAACCAGACCATCCAGCACCTGCTGCAGACCGCGGTCAAGCGGGGCTTTCTCCGCGCCCGCATCGACGGCGACCTCTGCGACCTCGCCGATTGCCTTCAACGAGCGGAGCTGACACCGCCGCTGGAAATCGTCGTCGACCGTTTGAAGATCAAACCGGGGCTCCAACGGCGCCTGTCGGACTCCGTGCGGACGGCGCTACAACTGGCCGAAGGCATCGTGCTCGTCAGTTTCGAGCGCGACGGACACTTTCACGATCTGTTGCTCAGCACGCGCTGGAAGTGTCCCGCGTGCGGGTACGACGTCGGGGCGGTCGAACCGAGGCACTTCGACCTGGACAGTCCCTACGGTGCGTGCCCTGACTGCACGGGAATCGGGTGGCTGGCAACCGACGCGGCCCGTTCCGATTCGGACCCCGGCCCGTCGATCTCCGAAGAACTTCCGGGCGGTGTCCTGGAATGGCTCGACTGGGCCCGCCGTCACGTCGGCCAACACGTCCGTCTCTGTCCGCGGTGCCTGGGACGACGCTTCGCGCCGCTGGCCGACTACGTTCGGGTCTTCGGCCGGACGCTTCCCGAGCTGACGCGGCTCGACGTGCGGACCTGCCGCGAAGTGCTGGCCAATGGGCTGAAGCAAGTCGAAACCGGCTCGCCGGACGACACCGATGCGTCGCGTCGGGCAATTCTCGAACGCATCGTCCCGGAACTGCTGCAGCGGCTGGAATTCCTTTGCCATGTCGGCGTCGGGTACCTGACACTCGGGCGGCCAGCCGTCACGCTGTCCGGCGGGGAGCTGCAACGCGCCCGGCTGGCACGATGCCTGGGGACCGGCCTGATCCACGTCTGCTACGTGCTCGACGAACCCACCTTCGGATTGCACCCCGCGGACACTCGGCGGATCATCGAAGTGCTCCGTCGCCTTCGCGATTCGGGCAACACCGTGATCGTCGTCGAACACGATCTCGACGTCATCCGCTCGGCCGACCACATCATCGAACTCGGCCCCGCAGCCGGCCCGCACGGCGGGCAACTCGTCTTCGCCGGAAGCGTTGCGCAACTGAGCCGCGAGGCCGACACCGCCACCGCCCGAGCCCTCCGCGGTGAAACGTCCCGGCTTGCTCCGCGGGCGTTCGAACCCGGCCGCCGAGGATGGTTGCGCCTCGAACATGCCACGCGCCACAACCTTCGCGATGTGACCGTGGAACTGCCCGTCAACGCTCTGACGGTGGTCGCAGGGGTCAGCGGCTCGGGCAAATCGACTCTCGTGGTGGACACCTTGGTGCCGCTGGCCCAAGAGTGCCTGGCCGAAGAAGCGGCCGCGACATCGCCTTTGTCCGCCGACGAACATCCCCGCTCCGACGTCGCGGCCGCATCGCCCGACCCCGCGACGCCGCACCGGCCTCGAACGCGACTCCGTCTCCGGGACGTCCCCGACTCGCACCGGCCGCAAGCGGTCCAAATCGTCGACCACCGCGCCATCGGCCGATCCCCGCGGTCCACTCCGGCCACGTTCCTGCGCATCTGGGACGCCATCTGCA
>RFHO01000169.1 GCA_003696385.1 Planctomycetota bacterium
GCGTGCTCGCCGCGGTCGAGCGGGCACCGCACGTGGCATGGACCGCTCGCTCGCCGACGGCGCGGAGAGATTGTGACGCGTCGATCCCGGGAATTCCGTTCCAGGTGCGATGGACCGAACGGTCGACCGTCCGTTGCGCGTGGGCGCGGCGGGACGCAGGGGCAAGGCGGCTCACGGGAAACGGACCTCGAAGCCCAGCGACAGCCCCCGCATGTTGTAGAACTGGTTGTCGCTCTTGGCGGTGATGCCGGTCATCGGAGCACCGACGCCGAAGTCGTTGTAATAGATACTGGTGCCGGCGCGGGCCACGTTGGCCATCCAGATCTCCTGGTAGCTGATGAACGCGGCGATGCTTTCGGTCACCCGGACCCTGGCGGAAACGCCCAGTTCACCGATGGCCGCGAGGTTCTGGCGGTCGATGGTGGTCACGACCGTCGGATCGCCGATCCCGCGGATCTGATCGGCCAGCACGGTGGTCTGCTTGGCGTTGACCCCCAGGGCAACCTTCGGTTCGAAGGAAATGGTGAACCAGGGGGCGACCCACTGCAGGCGGAGTCCGACCTGAGGCGCGAACATCAGGTTCCGGACTTCCGAATCGATCGTGCTGACGAGTGTTGCGGTCACAATGTCCGGGTTGTTCTCGTCCCGGATGTCCAGGCCGCCCTGTTGTGTGAGGCGTTCGCGAAGGCGGAGGAAGCGGAAACCGAGCAACGGGCGCCATTTGAACCCGTCGCCGGGGACGTACGGATCGGTGACGAAGTTGGCCTCGGCTCCCCAGACGTCCGTGTCGAAGTCGATCTGGAAGAAGCGGTCGTACAGGAACAGGTTCGTCCCCAACCCGGTTTCGTCCAGGATACTTCCGTTGGTGAAGGTGCTGGTGGCGATGAAGAACGTGGGTTGTGACACGGCTCCCGGTGGAAAACCGAGTTCCATCGTGCCGAAATCCTTGTCCCGCGGCGTGTGACGCTGAGTGGTGTGTTCCAGACCGAACGCGGACAGCTCGAGGGTGCCGAAGGTCAGGGGCACTCCCAAGGTGCCGCGGATTCCGTTGTTGTCCTTCAAGCTCACGTGCTCCAGGTCGAACACCCGCACGGTGATCTGCTGGTTGTTGACGAAGATGTTGAAGGGCTGAGTGGGGTCGTCCACGGCGAAAACCGGCGAGCCAAGTGCCACGTCGCCCGGCTCGTCGAGATCCCACAGCAGGTATTCGGTGCGAAACCACATGCTCTTCAGCGCGGCGGAAAGGTAGCGTTCCAGCGGGGTGGGCTCGTAGAGCACGTCCTGCGGCGGGGTAGTGTCCTCCAGTTCGTACAGCGGCACGCCGGCTATTCTGGTCTGACCGTACGGCGGCTGAGCGATCGTGTATCGGGGCAACGCCGCCGGGGCTCCGGTGTCCGGCGGAGCGTAGGCGGGCGCGAACCCGACGTTCGCTGATGGGACCTGCGCATCGGCACGCAAGGTGCAACATGCGACGGCGGCCAGCAGCAGGACGGGTTGCCATCGGAGTCTGTGAAACATCTGCATGCTTCCTGACTTCTTGCCACCGACTCGACGATCCCGGCAGGCAGGTCGTGGTGAAATCCTTGCACCAAAGCCGGCCGCTGTGTGCGCCAGGCCGGGCGGCACTTGCCGGAGTGCCGGAGGCACGCCCGACGGCCTCTGCGGAGCGCCGGCGACGCTGCGCCGTCTGTCGCCGGCGGGTGAATGGCTGTCCGGCCGCTTCGGGACGGGCGGCGCAGCATCCCGGCCGACAAACAGTACGGGATGTATGAGCTGTATCGGTTGCAGCGCCCAGCAAACTTCGAGAGAAAGTTTGACGGTCCTGCCGATTGGATCGAACGCCGACGGGTGGGACGGAAAGCTGGGTAATCTGAGTCTGCTTTGCGAATCTGGGAAATCGAAGTGGATTGGGCGGCGGAACCACACGTGCCCGACCGCGTCACCGTCGGTGTTTCGGCCAGCGTCACCGTGTGCCCTGTGTGGGCGTCGTCGTACGTTGCAGCCGTAGCGGACACGGCCGGCGCGGCGATTGCGTTTCCCCTTGCCGATACGAGGAGAGCAGAGTGACAAAGGCGTTTCGAATTGCGGTGGCGGCCCGGTGTCTGGACGAAATGGTTCCCCGAGCGATCCAGTTGGCCAGTGAGCTGGGAGTGGCCGGGCTGCTGTTCGATGCACGGCACCAGTTGCGTCCCGAGGCGCTGTCGGAGACGGGGCGCCGTCAACTGCTGCATCGGTTGGAAAAGGCGGGCTTGTCGGTTGCCGGATTGACCTTTCCACTCCGGCACCGATTGTACGACCTGGAGTTGCTTGACCAGCGCATTGCGGCACTGAAGAATGTGCTCGCATTTTCCTTTCAATTGCGGGCCCCTCTGGTCACTCTTCCTCTGGGGGGAGTTCCGGACTCGGCGTCCGACGACTTCGGATTGGCAGTGGAAGTGCTGAACGATCTGGCAGCACATGCCAACCGGGTCGGTGCACTGATCGCGCTGAACGTATCCCATGAGCCGCCGGCGGCGGTGCGGAATCTGCTGGGGCGTGTCAGCGCGGGACCTGTCGCCATCAACTTTCAGCCGGATCAGATCATTCTGGCGGGCCGCGATCCGGAAGAGCAATTTCGTGCGTTGTATCGAGATGTCCAGCATGTCGTGGTCCGCGATGTGGTCCGCGACGGTACGGCCGGAGGTGAGGAAACGCCGTTGGGCCGGGGCGAAGTCGATTGGGAGACGCTCTTGCAGTTGCTTGACGAGGCCAGTTACCGCGGATGGCTGACGCTCGAACGTCGTAGCGGTCCGGACGTCGTCGGTGATCTGTCCAACGCGGTGGCCTATCTTCGTCGGCTCGAGCGCGGTGACTGAGCGTGGCCCGTTACGAGGGCGGTGGTGCGTCGGTGACCGGCGCGTCGCCGGAGACGGCCAGATCGTCCCGGCCGTCGGTTTCCGTCCTTTTCGGCGGTCCTGCCTTGCGCATGTTTCACGACGGTCTTCGTGTCGTTGTATTTCCGGTTCGTGGTTTTCTTGTCGAGGAGGCTGGTCATGTGGGTTTCACCGAGTTGCCGCGTGTGCTGCGGGACGATGGTGGTGTCTGTCGGTCTGCTGCTGGCTTTCACGGCCGGCTGTGACAAGATTCCGAAGATGAGTGATCTGGCCAAGAGCAACAACAAGCAGGCAGAAGATCTGAGCAAGGAACAGAAAACCGACAAGCCCGGCACAGCGCCCGCCGCACAGGCAAAGACGTCGGCACCGACGCCGGAACAACCGAAGGTGCGTCCGCAGCCGCCGAAGCCGGCGGGGCCGGATCCGGATCTCGTGATTGGTCAGTTTCTGAAGAAATCGCCGCCGCAGCGGACGGACGCCGATCTGCAGGCATTGACCGCTCTGGACAGCAAGCTGGATACGATTACCGAGGTGGATCTGACCGGGAGCAAGGTAACGCCGGCCGGATTGGAGCTGCTGGCCAAACTGCCCAACCTGCGGTCGTTGACCGTCAGCGCAATGGAATTGAGCGAAGGCCACTTTCAGGCCATCGCCAAGTTGACCGGTCTGAGGGAGCTGCATGCACGCAGTTATCGGGGTGAACCCGCCGCCTTGCGGCATCTGAACGGGATGCCGCAGCTGGAGGTGCTGGATCTGGCGTTCGGTGCGCGGGTTGATGACAACGCTCTGACGGTGCTGGAGGATCTGCCGGCGCTGAAGGAAATCGACTTGATGGGGACGCCGGTGACGGACGCTGGCGTGCCTCTGCTTTCTCGCTTTCCGGCTTTGCAGAAGATCAATCTGCACAAGTCGCGGATCATGACCGGCGACGGTTTCAAGAAGCTGGAGACGCCGGATCTGCGGTGGCTGAACGTTTCCGAGACGGGCTTCAGTCGCTTGGGGTTCGTGCATCTGAAGAAGTTTCGCCACCTGGAGACGTTCATCTGCGGCAACGCCGGTGTGGTCGATTCGAATATGCCGGGCCTGGTGGGGCTTCCGAACCTCCGCGAGCTGAATCTGAGTTTCAACAGCCTCACCGACGCCGGGATGCAGTTTTTTGCCCGCGCGGCGTTCAAGAACACGTTGGAAGTCCTGAGCCTGCAGGCGAATCGGAAGATCACCGACCGTGGTGCAACCTTCCTGAAGGGCTTCAAAGCGTTGAAAGAGCTGGATCTGCGCGGAACGGCGATCACGCCGGCCACGGTCGCGGCGATGCGGCAGTATTTCCAGGGTGCCGTTATCAAGCATCCGTGACGGCAGCCGACGGTTTCGTCGCAATGGATGGTCACGTCGTGTCGGCCGTGCGCGGAGACGGTGATGCTGGTTCAGCGGCCGCACGGTGTCGCGCGTGGCACGCCCGACGAGTCCGCTCGCTGCACTGTCGTCCGCACGAGCCGGCCGGGTTCGCACCGTCAAAGGGAATCATCACTGTCGGCGGAGGACAGGCTGTCGGCTTTCAGCAGACGTTGCCATTCCGCCCGCGCCGCTTCGAAGGCGAACCGGGTGTACCTGCGAATGCGCGCGCGATCCTTGCGGAGCAGGTTCGCTTTGGCTTCGCTGGTTGCTCGGGCGATCTGTCGATCGAACTCGGCGACCTTTTCGCGCACAGCGGCGCGGCCCTGGTGGTAGGCTTCGGCGACGTCGGCCGTCTGCTGTTGAGCGCGGCGGTCGAGTTCCGCACAGACGCTACGGACTTCCACGTCGTCTGCCGTCGCGCTGAGAAACTCGCGGATTTCTCCGATGAAGCGCCACCGGCGGCGCTGGTTGGTTGCCGCTTCGTCGGCGACGGTGTCCGACGAGTTTTCGGTGAGACGCCGGAGGTGGTGGGCTGCTTCGGGAAAGCGTCCGGCGTCGGTGTGCAGCCAGACCAGCATTTCCTGCACGAGTGGGAGGTGGCCCCACTCGGCCTGCAGGGCGAGCACGCGTTGCAGAGCATCCTGTTTTCGTCCGTGCTTCAGCAGCAATAGTGCGGCGCCCAGGCGGCCGTCGGGCTGGTCGGTTGCGAGCCGTTCGATCTGTGCGACGGCCTGCCGCAGGTCGGCGTCCTTCGGACGCCCCTCCCAGAAGCGGGCCAGCAGTGCCGCCATTTGTTGGGCTGCTTCCGTGTCGATCCGCTGTTTGGGAGGTGAATCGTCGGGGGGGTAGTGGACGGGCCATTGCTGCCGGCCGTCGATCCGGACGGTTTGCAGCGATCGGTCCAGATACGCGGCGAGTTCCACGGGCGTGATGGACAGGTCGCGATCGGCGTCGGCGTGCCCCCGATAGCCGTCGATGACGAACAGGGCGAACAGTCCGTGACGTTTTTCGTTCCACGTGAGGCTGCGGTCCTGTTTGGTCGAGCCGATCAGGTGCGTGTAGCGGGTCGGAGCCGGGTCGCGCGGCGGCTGGATGCCCAGGATCACATCGGCCGCGGTCGGGATTTCGCCAACGGATTCCGTTGCCGGATACGAAACGTCCAGCAGCCACAACCGCTGCCTGGCCTGACAGGATTCGATCCGCTCGCGGAGACCCGCCAGCGGGAGGGCGGTTTGTGCGACGCGTCCGGCGTCGGTGTCGCGCGTCAACAGATAGAAATGGCCGTCGTCGCCGCGAAGACAGGGGGCGACGGTGACCAGCAGAAGTTCGCCGCTTGCGGCCGCCAGCGCCCGTTGCAGACGCTGTTCGATGCCCACTCGCGTCTCGTTGGCCAGCACCGTGATGCGATCACGTGGAACGGCGTAGAACGTTTCCAGAACTTCCGCCAGCTCGCGGATGTCGTGCTCTGCGAACGGAGCTCCACGCAGTCGCCGATCGTCCACGACTTCGGTTCCGATCAGCACGGCGTCCCGCCCGGTTCGCGGCGGGCGGACGGCGGCGATGCGGTGCGCCCGGTTGTTCTGGTCGACGACCTGGAAGTGCACGGTGAGCGTGTCGTCACGGCGAAGCAGGTCCAAGGTGGCCGGAACGTCGTTGATGGTGACTTCGGCGGTTTCGGGAACGACGAAAAGCTTCGGCGTTCCGCCGTCGGAGGAGACCGCGACGGTCCGCGCCGGCTGTTCCACCGACCGAAGCCGGCCGGAAAACTGCAACGCGCGGTCGGCGTGAATTTCCAGCACGACATCGGTGTGCCGGATGCGGACGTGGTCACCGACCTGCAGATCACCCAGCCGGTAGGGCTCGCCGTCGCGGAGCGCGATACCGTTGATGGTCACGCGGCAGTCGGGATCGACCGCGAACGTGAGCAGCTTTTCGCCTCCGCTTTCCCGAACGGCCAGGGCCAGCCGGCGTCCGGAGACGTCGACGTGCTTCAGGGCGCCTTCCTTCTGCCGCCGCTGCTTGGCTTCCAGCCGCACGGCGCGACGCACTCCGGGCGTCTCGGGTTCTTCGATGTGCGTGACGACGACGCTATCGCCGGGCTTCAGCTCGTCCAACGTGGCCGGTTGGCCGTTGATCCGCAATTTGGTCTCCGCGTCGATCAGCAGAGGAACGGCGGTGGCTGCGTGTTCGAAGGTGACCACCACCCGCCCCAGTTCGGGCTGGACGCGGTCGATCACGCCATTGTGCGTTTCGGCCCGCAGGACGATCCATTCGGGCGGTCCGGTGGCACCGGGCTGCGGCGGTTTGGGAAGCAGGCGGTCCCCCGGGCGCAGATCACGGGGCAGAATGTAACGGCGGCGATTGAGCAGCAGCCGGGCATCCGGCGACGGGTGGAGTTCGCGGGGCACACCCGAGTCGGGATCGATCAAAACGATCGTCCGGCCTGCGTCGAGGACCCGGTCGACCGTACCGCCGAAAAGAGTCACGTCACTACGTCCGTTGCCGGAGGCCGGCTCACGAGCGTCCCCGCCGGGCATCAGCAACAGCGCCGCCGAGACACACAGACTGAACACGAACGCGGCAATGGCCACGATCCGGCGTCGCCGAGCGGCTTCGTCGCGAGGCGGCAGGGCGGCGGACTCGTACACTTCCTTGCGGACCAGTTGAACGTCCGTTTTCAGGTCCGAGAGAGCTTCTTCGGCGGACTGGTACCTTTTGGCCGGATCCTTTTCGGTCAATCGAGTGATCACGTGGGCCAGGTCGTCCGGCACGCCGTCCAGGACCCGCTTGATCTCGGGAAGCCGGCGATCCGCGGCGGCGTGCCACATGATCCAGGCCGCCTGACGGTCGCGGCCGAAGGCGTCCAGTCCCGGGAACAGGCGTTCGAACTTCGCCCCGCACATCAGTTCGTAGGCCGAAAAGCCCAGTGAATACAGGTCGCTGGCCGGCGTCACCTCACCGAACTCGTCGGAGACGACCTCGGGAGCCATGTATTTGGTCGTTCCGCGGAGCAGACTCCCTTCGTCGTCGGTGGCGCGGCGGGCGAGGCCGAAATCGGCGATTTTGATGTGCCGTCGTTCGTCGATCATCATGTTGGCGGGTTTGATGTCGCCGTGAATGATCCCACGCTCGTGCAGATACTGCAGCGCCCGCAGGCACTGAATCAGCGTGGAACGAACCGACTTGACGTTCATCGGCCGCCCCGCCAGACGGTCGCGCAGGTTCCCCTGCATCAGCTCCAGAACCAGCCAACCCTTTTCCCGCACGACGTCGATCAGAGTGACGATGTTGGGATGGCTGAGAGAGGCCAGCAGCTGTGCTTCCTGCCAGTAGCGCTGGAGCGTCTGCGGGTTCTCCAGGAATTGCGCATGGATCTGCTTGATGGCGACTTCACGATCGAGTTCGGCGTCCCGCGCGCGATAGACGGTGGCGAAGCTCCCGGAACCCAGCTTTTCCAGTAACTGATAACGGTCTTCGACGTTCAACGGTCCGTTCCTCGATTGGTCCGGCGAACTTCGCATGCGGCACGGGCGTCCGATGCGCGGTGAGAGTGCGACGGTGCGTTCCGGGACACTCGTGGCGACACGTACACGTCAGCCGTTGTACGACTCCAGCTCGCGCAGGTAGTCCAGCGCCTCTTCGAGTTCCGGGACGCTCGCCCCCGGCACGCGGCCCGCCCGATCGCATTGTGCAAGGATCACCAGGGCATCGTAGTCGGGGTGTTCGCTGAGTCGTCGGCGGGCGCGCATCCCCAGGGTCCCATCCAGTAAATCGTGCGCTTCCATGTGATGTTCGATCAACCACGCGGTGCGTTCGGTGATCGTGCCTTCCAGTGCGTGCAAGCCCGCTTCGACGTGATTGAGCGGATCGATCGCCTTGCCGACGTCATGCAGCAGCGCCGCGGCGAGCAGCTCTTCGTCGTAAGGTGCTTCCTGACGAGCCAGGTCGAAGACCTGCAGGCTGTGATACAGCGCGTCGCTTTCGGGATGGAAGTCCCGTCGCTCGCGGACGGTCTGCAACGGAATCAGCAGTGAGCGGTACACGTCGAAACGGTCCGGTTCGTCGGCCAATTGCGGCTGTTCGGCGTCGGGGTCGTGGTCCGGATATTCGCGTTTCAGCAACTCACGCAGCTCCCGCAGCGACGCGCGCTCCATCGGACGACCGGTGATCGAACTCTTGAAGACGTAGTGCGCCTTGTTTGCCGGATACACCGTCAGTTCGAACGGGAAGTGGTGATGGAAGTGGATGTGCGTGTACTGCCGCTGCTGTCCGTCTTTTCGAACCCGCTTCCGTTCGAGCCGCGGATGCAATCCTTCCGCCTCGAGGACGGTTGCCACCGTCGAGGGATTGTCTGCGAAGACGTGAATGTCGATGTCCGAGCCCTTCCGCACGTGGCCGGTCAGGGTGCTGCCGATCAACCGCGGCCGGAACGGTTCGAGCAGCCGCATGACCTGATAGGCGCGGAACCGCATCTCCCTCAGTCGTTCGGCGTGCGAATCGCCTTCGTGCAACAGCGTGAGCCGCTGCAACTCCATCCGGATTTCGCGGTTGCTCGGCAGGTCCGAAGGCTTCAGCCATCGGCGGGTGAACTTGCGGGCGGCTTTGATCTTGGCCCGGTAGTATTCCGTTTCCTGCCGCTCGTACATCATCCGAGCGGCTTCGGCGAGGATCTGTCGGCGCAGCTTGTCGTTGCTCATCGAAGTTCGGATGCCGGTCGCACCCCGAGTCATCGTTCGCACAGGACGAACACGGACGCATGGCGGTTCGAAACGGACGCGCCGGTCGGGCCGGCCCGTTCGCGCGGCGCCGGGCACCTTGGGGGCAGCGAACGAGCCGCGAAAACGCTGCGTCGCGGCGACCGCCGGGTCACCGGTCCTCCGGGGCCGTACCGGGCTGGGCCCCGGGCGCTGCGGACGCATCGCCGTTTTCGATCTCGTGTTCCCTCAACCAGGCGGCCAGACCGCCGTTCAGGTAGCATTTTCCCTGTTCGCATTCGGCCAGCCAAGTGGCCACCTGCTGGGGATCGTCGGTCACGTTGAGCAAGGCCAGATCGTCGTCGCCGATGCATCCGGTGGCATGGACGGTCCGGCGGAGCCACCGCAGCAGCGGCTTCCAGTATTCGCTGCCGAACAGGATGACCGGGAAGTTGGCGAGCTTGCGGGTCTGGATGAGGGTGACCGATTCGAACAGCTCATCCAATGTGCCGAAGCCGCCGGGGAAGATCACGAACCCGTGCGAGTACTTGGCGAACATCATTTTCCGCACGAAGAAGTACTTGCACTCGTAACCGACGTCCAGGAAGTCGTTCGGCCGCTGTTCCAGCGGCAATTGGATGTTCAATCCGATGGACAGCCCTTTGCCTTCCCGGGCTCCGCGATTGGCGGCCTCCATGATGCCCGGGCCGCCACCGGTGACGATGCACCAGCCGTTTTGCGCCAGCAGCCGGCAGGTTTCCACGGCGGCACGGTAGTACGGGTGCGTTTGTTGCAGCCGCGTGCTGCCGAAGACGGAGACGACCCGCGTGCGTCCTTCGAGCGCGCGGGCCATCGTGTCCATGGCCTGTACCAGGTCGCCCTGAACACGCAGGACACGCCACGGGTCCTGGCGAAGGAACGCCGTGGCCTGGCGTGCGTCGAGGAATTCGAAGTCGGGCGTTTGCGGACAGGCGCAAGGCTCACTTGACATGATGATCACTCCGGTCGATCCGGCAGAATGCGTTCGCGCCGATGGAGCACGTCGGTGCATCGGCGATTCTCGTTCCCGCGCCAATTGCGGCGGGACGCTGTCCGGGATGCGGATTCCCGTGGCCGGATCCGCCAAACGCTGGCGGAGACGTGAGGAGGCGTCTTCAGCACATCGCCGCGGAATTCGCGTGTTCCCGGTGCTCGCCCTCGTCGGGAGACCGCGCCAGCCCGATCACGATCCCGATCATGGCCAGCGAGCAAACCAGGCTGCTGCCCCCATAGCTGATCAGTGGCAGGGGGATTCCTTTCGGCGGCACGATCGCCGTCACCACGGCCATGTTCAGCCAGGCTTGCAGCGTCAGCGCGGTCAGCAGCGTCGTCCCGAGCGATACGGAGAAAGAGAACCGCCGACGATCCGCGAACAGACGCAGACCAAGAATGTACAGCGCCAGCCACAGCGCCGCCACAAGCAGCAGGCCTACCGTTCCCAGTTCTTCCCCGATCACGGCGTACACGAAGTCGTTGTGCGATTCGGGCAGAAAGCTCGACTTCAGCACGCCGCATCCCAGGCCCCGTCCCCACCAACCGCCGCTCTGGATCGCCAGCAATGCCTGCCGCAGTTGATACGGTGCATCGGCACGCCCGCGCCAGAGCGCGGCGAAGCCGACCAAGCGTTCGAATTGATAGTCCCGTAACAGCGCCAGCCCCATCGCCAGTACCGCCGCCAGGCCGACCGACAAAACGAAGTCGCGAACGGGCCAACCCGCCGCGAACAGTGCCGTTCCGGTGATCAGCAACAGAAACGCCGCCGTGCCCAGATCGGGTTCGGCCGCGACCAATCCCACGACACACAGCGCCAGAGGCAGCACGATCAGCCAGACCCGCCATTCGTCACGTCGCTGGGGGGCGCCTCCCAGCCGGCTGCACACATACATCGGCACGGTCAGCTTGGCCAGTTCGGAGGGTTGCACCGAAAAACCCAGCACGCGGAACCAGCGGCGTGCTCCATTGATCCGCGCCCCGACACCGGGAACGAGCACCAGCGCCAACAGCGCGATCGTCAGCACAAGCAATGCCGGGGCCATCCGCTTCCACTGCCGGGGAGGAACGAACGCGGTGGTGGTGCCGATCGCCGCGCCGAGCAGCAGGGAGAACGTGTGACGTTGCAGACAGGCGTCGGCCGCCTCCGGTGCACGTGTTCGGACAGAGGCCGAGTAGACCAGCACCAGCCCGAATCCCAGCAGTGTGAACACGACCGCCAAAAACGCCGGCAGTACCTCCTGCGCGGGACGGGGCGTGCCGGCCGCGGGTGCGGGGACCGTGCGGGTTGCGGACTGTGGTGTGTGTTCCACGGCGGTGCTCACAGAGGCCGAAGCTCGCTCCGAATCGGAACCGTCCTCGATACATCCGCCGCAGGGCGGAACGGGTCATGCCATTATGCGCGGCGCCGGACAGGCGGATCGATCGGGTGGGGCGGGTTCGTCGAATTGCAACCGCTGCAAACGACAAATGCGGTCCGACCGCCTTTGTGCGTACGAGTGGAACGTCGATCGATCCGTGGGGGACAGCCGCGATCGGCGCGCTTGACGCATCCGATCCCACCGACGCAACCGACGGAGGGCGTTCGACCGCTCGTTCCGGCGTGCATCGGCGTCCGGGGGCGTGCCCCGGTGCTTTTGCTCTCAGGGGGCCGTCGCGCCGTACCGAAACTGAATGCGCGGGCCGACTTGCGCGGCGGTTTGCCCCGATCGTCGAGACAGAGTCTGAAGAAGTGGTGAAGAATTATGACTTTTGTTTGACAGTAATCGACGGAATATGATACTTTATGACTAAAACTAGTCGATCTGGGGGGTGTTCGACCAAGCCATGCTTCCCGACGAGCGGCGCGAGAAAGTTCTACAATTCATTGAGAAAAAGGGGTTTGTGAGCCTCTTGGAGATTGCGGATGCCTTCCAGATCAGCGAATCGACCGCTCGTCGCGATGTGGAATATTTGGCGAATTTCGGTCAGATTCGTCGGACCCGCGGTGGTGCGGCGTATGTCGGCGAATCGCTCACGCCGTTCACGGTTCGTCTGAAGAAGGCGAAACGCGAGAAGCGGGCGATCGCGGCCCGGGCGGTCGAACGAATTCACCCGGCGGACACGATTCTGCTCGACGGCGGCACCACGACCCTGGAGCTGGCGCGGCATCTGCCGGCGATTCCCATACAGGTGGTTACGAACTCGTTACCCATCATCAACGTGTTGGTGTCCCGGCCGGAGATCGAGCTGATTGCCATCGGAGGGTATGTGTATCCGAAGACGGGCGTATCGCTGGGGCCGATCGCGGAAAAGGTGCTTGGGGAGCTGCGTGTGGCCAAGCTGTTCATGAGTGCCGGCGGCATCACCGAAGACGGGCTGTTCAACAGCAATGCGCTGCTGGCGGAAACGGAGCGGCGGATGATGGCGGCGGCCGATGAGGTGATCGTGCTGGCTGACAGTTCCAAGTTCGGACGGTCGGCGCTGGCCCGACTGTGCCCTCTTGAGAATGTGGATGTGATGATCGTCGATGAGGGGCTGGATCCGGTCTGGCGGCGGCGGTTGGAGGCGGAAGGGATCGAGCTGGTGCTGGCGCCGCTGGATGCGGAGGAAGTGCGTTCGAAACCGGAACGCAACGACGGTGACGAGATGGAGTGATTCGGGAAAGCCGGCTGGATCCTGGAGCCGGCGACGGACGCGCGGGAATGGGAGAGCATGGGACGGTGATGAGTACCGCGAGCGTGAAGGCACCGGTGGGGTTGCGGCGCGCCGACGTGGAACGGTTGGTGCGGGAGATCGTGGTGCAGCGGTTCGGGGAGGCGTCGAGCCGGCCCGCTGTGCCGCGGCGGAACCCGCTGGTGGTGAACATTTCGGCGCGGCACGTGCATCTCAGTCCGGAGCATCTGGAGGTTCTGTTCGGACCGGGGGCGGAACTGGAGGTGGCCAAGCCTCTGTATCAGGAAGGCTATTTTGCGGCCAAGCAGACGGTCGCGGTGGTCGGGCCGCGACGGCGGATGCTGCCGAACGTGCGCGTGCTGGGGCCATGCCGGGGGGCGTCGCAGGTGGAGCTGGCGTTCACCGACGGGATTTCGCTCGGGATCGATCTGCCGGTGCGGATCAGCGGGGATCACCACGACACGCCCGGGTGTGTCCTGGTGGGGCCGAAGGGCGTGGTGAAGCTGGAGTCGGGGGTGATCCGGGCCATGCGGCACGTGCACATGGGCCCGGAGGATCTGGAGTACTACGGGGTCCGGGATGGGGACCTGATGAACCTGCGGGTCGAATCCGGCGCCTGCTCGGCCGTGCTGGAGAATCTCGTGGTCCGGGCGGGCGAGAAGATCAAATTGGAAGTGCACCTGGACACGGACGAGGGAAACGCCGTGGATCTGGAGCACGCGACGCACGTGGAATTGTACCCGGCGGGCCGTTGCGGCTGCCGGGGCTGAGTGTGGTGTCGGGCGGTGAAGTCGTAGCGGTGCAGTGAAGCCGGCGGCGAGGCCGGCGCCGTTTTGGGACGTCGTTTTGTGAGGGTATCGAGCGATGGCGAAAGTGATGGAAGCGTTGGGGATGATCGAGACCCGGGGGCTGGTGTGCCTGATCGAGGCGGCTGACGCGATGTTGAAGGCGGCGAACGTCACGATGGTCGGATGGGAGAAGGTCGGCAGCGGTCTGGTGACGGTGTTCGTGGTGGGCGACGTGGCGGCGGTGAAGGCGGCGGTCGATGCCGGTGCCAGCGCCGCCGGCCGGATCGGCGAAGTGGTCAGCGTGCAGGTGATTCCGCGGCCGCACGAGGAGCTGAGTCAGATCCTGCCGCAGGGCGGCAAGTGATCGAAGTTGGGGATTCCGCAGGCGATCGGAGATCGTTGTGGCGGAAGTTTTGCAGCGTCGCAGAAGCGTCGGTTGGAATGAGTCGGGCGATCCGCCGACGGGGGCGGGTGCTGCAGGTCGTCGAAGTGACGGGAGAGGTTGTTCATGAAGAGCGAAGCGATCGGGTTGATCGAGACGCGTGGTTTGGTGGCTCAGGTCGAGGCGGCCGATGCGATGCTGAAGGCTGCGAATGTCACTCTGGTGAAGCAGATTCAGATCGGCGGCGGCTATGTGACCACGATCATCTCCGGCGACGTGGGCAGTGTGCGCGCGGCCGTGGATGCCGGCGCGGCGGCGGCGCAGCAGGTCGGCGAGCTGATCAGCGCGCACCTGATTCCGCGTCCCGAAGCGGGGGTGATGGAAGCGTTCGCGCCGGTGGCCAAGACGGGCAAGTGAGTGCACACGCCGCGTCGTTCACTGCAAGGGGCGCGGCCGCCGTGGTCGTGTAGGCCGCCGCGTGAGGGCGGGTGATGGCGGTGTGACGGGAGAGTGCCATGAGGATTCTGGTGGCCAACCTGGGTTCCACCAGCTTCAAGTACCGGCTGATCGAAGTCGATGGCGGGGAAGAGCTGGCGCGCGGTGCCATCGATCGGATAGGTCAGCCGGTCAGTTCGTGTGTGCTTCAGGTGGGCGGGAGGAGCGACCGGCGCGAACAGCACGTGGCCGACCACGCGGCCGCGATGGAGATCTGTTTCCGTCAACTGACCGATCCGCAGTTCGGCGTGCTGCAGTCGATCGGCGAGGTGGCCGCGGTGGGATTCAAGGCGGTCTTCGCCGGGCCGGTCAGCGGCGTGCGCCGGGTCGACGAGGCGTTGCTGGAGACGATGGAGCGGTTCGCCGTCGTTGCGCCGGCGCACAATCCGCCGTACGTGGCCGCGATGCGTCAGTTGCGACGGGCGTTTCCGGATCTGCCGCTGGTGGCGGCCTTCGAAACGGCGTTCCATCGGACCGTTCCGCCGTATCGCCGCGTCTATGCGGTGCCGCCGCAGTGGCGGGATGCGTGGGGCATCCAGCGGTACGGGTTCCATGGGGCCAGTCATCGCTACATCGCCGAGCGCTCGGCCGCGTTGATCGGACGTGAGGATGCGCGGGTGATTTCCTGTCACCTCGGTGGAAGCAGTTCGGTGTGCGCGATCGCGGGGGGGCGGTCGGTTGCCACCAGCATGGGGCTGAGCCCGCAGTCCGGGCTGCCGCAGAACAATCGGATCGGCGACTTCGATCCGTACGCGTTGCCGTTGCTGGTCGAGCGGCTGGGGAAGCCGCTGGAAGAAGTGCTGGCCGTGCTGGCCCGGGAGTGCGGCCTGAAGGGGCTCAGCGGCGTCGGCAGTGACCTGAGGGACATCGAACGGGCTGCGGACGAGGGAAACGCGCAGGCGCAACTGGCCCTGGACGCGTACGTGGACGCGATCCGCCACTATCTGGGGGCGTACATGGTCGCGCTGGGTGGGTTGGATGCTCTGGTCTTCACCGGAGGCATTGGCGAGAACAGTCCCCGCGTGCGTGCCGGGGTGTGTGCCGGGATGGAATGGGCGGGAATCGTACTGGATGAGCGGGCGAATGCCGAAGCAACGGGAGAACGCCGGATTTCCCCGGATGGGGGTGTGTCGGTGTGGGTGATCCCGACGAACGAGGAACTCATCGTCGCCCGGCAGGCGGCGGCATTGATCCGTTCCGGGCAGGATGCTGATGTCGATCCATGATGGGTGCGTGGCCGTGAATGAAGACGCTTCGGGCGCGACATGCCGGAGGCGGGAATCGACGGCGAGCGATCGGGGCGTGCATGGGCGGCGCCCGGGACCGCCCGAGTGCAGAGGTGACGGGAGCGACGGTCGGTTGCTGAGCAGGCGTGACGTCTCGCGAGGATCCGGTCGAGGCGCGTGGACAGGTCGGTTCGGCCAGCGAAGAGGACCAGGTCGGTGTTCATAGCACGGGTGACCGGTTCGGTCGTGGCGACACAAAAGACCGAGAACATGGTGGGCCAGAAGCTGCTGGTCGTGGAGCCGCTGCGGGTGCATCCGCAGGAGCGGACGCACCTGGTGGGGACCGGCCGCACGTTCGTGGTGGTGGACACGGTCGGAGCGGGAGAGGGTGAGACGGTGTTGTGCGTCCAGGGATCCAGTGCTCGATTCACGCCACAGACCAAGACGTTGCCGGTGGACGCGGCGATCATCGGCATCGTGGATCGCGTGCAGGTGGGCTCGAATACGATCGTGGTTTCGGATCTCGAAGAAAGGGGAACGCGGGCATGACCGACTCGACACCGTCGTTGGCCAGCCGCGACATCGTGCGGACGGCGCAGATCGTTTCGCTGGGGATGATTTCCGGGGTGGTGCTGTTTGCCCTGGTCGTGCTGGCGATGGGGCATCCACTGTTGGAGGGGGGCGGGCCGGCCAAGGGTCCGCAGGATGCGGGAGCGCCGGCGGCCGAGCAGGACCGGCGGGAAGCGGCCGGGGAGGGCGACTCGTTGCCGGTGCTGCCGCTGGTCGGAGTGGTGGTGGCGGTGGCGCTGTCGGTGGGGTCTTTCGTTTTGCCGACGGTGGTCGTGCGGAGCATGGGCCATTCCGCCGAAGGGGCGACGCCGCGGAATCAGAACCCGTATCTGACTCGTACGATCGTGGCGCTGGCTTTGCTGGAAGGTGCCGCGATGCTGAATCTGGTGCTGGAGTTCGTCGAACCGACGGGCATCGGGCTGGGCGTCGTGGCCGTCGTGTTGCTGCTGATGCTGGCCCACTTCCCGACGCTGGGGCGGTACGAAGCGTTCGTCCAGCAGATGCAGGAGCAGGCACAGTTGGAAGGGGCGTGAGTCGAATCGGCGCGGCGGCGGATGAGGGACGGACGCGGCGGCCGGTTCCCGCGCGAGGAACGGCGGAGGGATTTTGAGGCGGCCGAGTCCGGTGGTTGCGACGATCGAGCCGGAGGAAAGGAAAGGGCGAAGCATGGTCACGGCATCCGAGACGGCGATTCGCGCCGTGGTGGAAGAGGTGCTGGCGCAGTTGCAGCGTCGCGGGGGATTGTCCGGCAGCGATCGCAGCGGCGATTGGGGCGTGTTCGACAGCGTCGATGACGCCGTTGCCGCGGCGACCGAAGCGTTCCGGCGATTGAAGCGGCAACCGTTGGAATCCCGTGCCAAGGCGGTGGAGTGTGTGAAGCGGATCTGTCTGGAGCAGGCGGAAGAGCTGGGGCGTCTGGAGTTCGAAGAGACGCGGATCGGTCGGCTGGACCACAAGATCGAAAAGCTGCAGATCATCCGATTGGTACCGGGCACGGAGTTTTTGCGGACGGATGCGGTCAGCGGTGATCACGGTCTGACGGTCACCGAGTACGCGCCGTTCGGCGTGATCGGTGTGATCACGCCGGTGACGCATTCGCTGCCGACGTTGGCCAGCAACTTCGTGAACATGATCGCCGCGGGGAACACGATGGTCGTCAATCCGCATCCTTCGGGGGCGCGGATCGCCTGCGAGGGCGTGCGGCGGTTCAATCGGGCGGTGCACGCGGCCATCGGGATCGAGAATCTGGTGACGATCATCCGCGAGCCGACGCTGGAGTCGGCGCAGGCGATTTTCGAACACCGGGGTGTCCGGCTGCTGTGTGTGACGGGGGGACCGGGGGTCGCGCGGGCGGCTCTGCAAAGCCGCAAGCGGGCCATCGTGGCGGGGCCGGGGAATCCGCCGGTGGTGGTCGACGAGACGGCGGATCTCGACAACGCGGCGGCTTCGATCGTCCGCGGTGCCGCGTATGACAACAACCTGCTGTGCATCGGCGAGAAGGAAGTCTTCGCCGTTCACGACATCTTCGACCGGCTGATGGAGGCCGTCGAGCGGCACGGCGGTTTTCGGCTGAACGCCGAGCAGACGCGTGCGCTGACGCAGGCCGCCTTTGCGCCTCCCGAAAAGCCGGGCGGCCACTGGGTGCTCAATCGCGAACTGGTGGGAAAGGATCCTGCCGTGCTGGCCGAAGCGGCCGGCGTGCGGATTCCCGAGGGGACGCAGTTGCTGTTTGCCGAGACGGATCCCGACTGCCCCTTCGTGGGCGAAGAGCAAATGATGCCCTTCGTGCCTTTCGTTCGTTGCCGTGATGTCGAGCAGGCCATCGACATGGCCTACACGTACGAGCGGCAGTACGGCCATACCAGCCTGATTCATTCACGGAACGTGCGGAACATGACGGCCATGGGGCGGCTGATGGACACCACGCTGTTCGTCAAGAACGGCCCCTGCATGGCCGGGTTGGGGCTGGGCGGCGAAGGGTATCTGTCCTACAGCATCGCCACGCCCACCGGTGAGGGGGTGACCAGCCCGTTGACGTTCACGCGACAGCGACGCTGCACGTTGGTCGATGACCTGCGGATCATCTGAGGGTCGCTCGGGCGCGGTCGGACACCGTGAACGCTGCGGCGAAGGAGAACCGGAGATGTTGCGGGCGCGGATCGTCGGCACGGTGACGTCGACGGTGAAGCATCCCAGCTTTACCGGCTGGCGGTTGCTGGTGGCTCAGCCACTGAACCGCGACGGTCGGCGGGACGGGCATCCGCTGGTCGTGCTCGACCGGCTCGGGGCCGACGTGGGAAGCGACGTGATGATCACCAGCGACGGGGCGTCGGTCCGTGAAATGGTTGGTACGAACAACACGCCGGCCCGATGGGCGGTGATTGGGATTCTGGACCAATGACGGTTTCCCGCGAACTGGTCGATGCGATCGTGGCGGGCGTGATGACCCGTCTGGAAGGGCGGGCATCGCCGCGACGGGAGCCGGCGGGATCCGTCGGCGGCCGGAGGGTGGGCGGCGGCGTCCCAAAGCCGGCCGTCGGGGCGTCCGACCGGGTTTCCGGGAGGCGGGACGGCCGGTCGCGAAGCGCGGACCCGCCGGAGGCGGCGACCGGCGGTCCACAGTCGCTGGAATTGAATGTCCGCGTGGTGACCGCGGAAGTGCTGCAGCGTGCCTTGCAGTCGGCCTCGAAGGGCGTGTGTGTCGTGCGGATCCCGGTGGGGGCGATCGTGACGCCGGCCGCCCGGGACGTGTTGAAGGAACTCAAGCTGAAATGCGTGCGGGCCGGATGCGGCAAGCCGGCACCCGGTGCGGCTTCGGGGGAAGGCGGGCCTTTGCCGGGGACCGACGCGCGGCATTGCGCATTGGTTCTGGTTCAGAGTCCGCCGGGACTGCTGGCGGCCTGGGAGCCGCTGCGTGCGGCGTGGCGGCGGGAAATCTGCAGCGACGTGGCGGCGGCCGCCCGGTGGTGTGTCGCCGAACGTGCGCGGGGCGGCGTGTCGCGGATCCTGCTCGTGGCGGACGATGCGGACCACGCGGCGTGTCTGGCGAATCGGCATGCTTCGGTGCGGGCCGTGGTGGTGCGGGGGCCCCTCGAGGTCCGCAGTGCCATGCGGCGGTGGGGCGCGAACGTGTTCTGCGTCGCGCCCGACCAACGGTTGATGTTTGCCTGGAGGCGGCTGTTGCAAGCCGTGTATGAACCGGACGTGTGATTCCGCGGGCGGTCCGCGGGGGAGGAGACATGCGCATCGTGCGTGTGATCGGCAAGTTGACGTTGTCCCGGGCGCATCCCAGCGTGGTCGGCGCGCGGTGGCTGATCGCGGTACCGCTGCATCTGGAGGACGTCGCCGGTGCCGCCGCGGCCGGAGATGAGTCGCTGGTCGTGTACGACGAGCTGGCCGCCGGCGAAGGGATGCTGCTGGCGGTCAGTGAGGGGGCCGAAGCGTCGGCTCCGTTTCATCCGGATTCGAAGCCGCTGGATGCCTACGCGGCGGCGATTCTGGATCGGGTGTGGTTGCGTCCGGAGGACTTTCCGCCCGCCTGAGCCTGGGCGGCGATTTCCCGGCCGGGCGCCGTCGGCGGCTGCGGCCGATGCGAACGGACCGTTCACGACCGCGGCGGGCAGAACGGAACCGAACAGGAGAGCGAACGATGACGAGTCGCTGGAACGGCGGCATCCACGACCGCCGGTTGAAAGAACAGATCTGTGAGATCGGGCGGCGGATCTACAATCGCGGTTTCGCGGCGGCCAACGACGGGAACATATCGATCCGCGTGGGGCCGAACGAAGTCCTCTGTACGCCCACGATGATCTGCAAGGGGTTCATGAAACCCGAAGACATCTGTGCCGTGGACATGGAAGGCAATCAGATCGCCGGAACGCGCAAGCGAACCAGCGAGATCCTGCTTCATCTGGAGATCATGAAGCATCGGCCGGACGTGAAGGCGGTCGTGCACTGCCATCCGCCGCACGCGACGGCGTTCGCGGTGGCGAAGGAGCCGGTGCCCCAGTGTGTGTTGCCGGAAGTCGAAGTGTTCATGGGCGAGGTGCCGCTGGCTCCGTACGAAACGCCGGGGACGAAGAAATTCGCCGAGACCGTCGTGCCGTTTCTGAAGGGCACCAACACCATCATTCTGTCCATGCATGGGACGGTCAGCTTCGCGGAGGATCTGGAGCAGGCCTATTGGAAGACGGAAATCCTGGATGCCTATTGCCGCATTCTGTTGCTGGCCAAGCAGCTCGGACGGATCCATTACTTCCCCGAGGACAAGGAGCGCGAGCTGCTCGATCTGAAGAAACGGCTGGGGTTCGACGATCCGCGGTTTCACGTCGAAGACTGCGACCTGTGCGGCAACAGCGCCTTCCGCGAGGGATACAAGGAGCGTCTGCCGCAGACCTGTGCCTTCCCGCCTCCGCCGAACTATCCCGGATACCTGCAAAAGCGTCAGGATGCGGCTGAAGGGGACCGCGCCGCGGCGGCCGGGACGGTTTCCGGTCCGGACGTCGAAGAACTCGTGCAACTGATCACCGATCAAGTGATGGGCGCGATCGGAGTCGACATGTGAGCCTGGCATGGTCGGCCGAGGGTGGACGGCCGGGTTCGCGTCGTTTCGATCGAGGGCTGCAGGAAAGGCGTCGCAACGGGGACAGCGTCATGAAGGTGAGCATCATCGGCGGTGCGGGATTGGTCGGTTCCTGTGCGGGGTTTGCGTTGCAGGCCGGCGGGATCGTACGGGAAATCGCGCTGATCGACGTGAACCGTGACGGGGCCGAAGGCCAGGCGCTGGATCTTCTGCATGGCAGCGCCTTTGTGGCCGACCAGCGGATCTACGCGGCGGACAGTTGCGCCGTCCGGGACAGCGACGTGATTCTGATCACCGCCGGGCTGCGACGGCGTCCGGACGAGAGCCGGCTGGCACTGATCAACCGCAATGTCGAGCTGTTCCGGTCGATTCTGGCCGACATTCAACAGCAGGGGCATCGCGACGATGCGATCGTATTCGTGGTCAGCAATCCGGTCGACGTTCTGACCTACCTGGCCGTGCAGGAACTGGATCTCCCGCCGGCTCAGGTGCTTGGGCTGGGAACGGTGCTGGACACGACCCGTCTGCGAAGCATGCTGGCCGCGCGGTTGCACGTCCCGCCGACGCAGGTTTCGTGCCTGATCCTCGGCGAGCACGGAGACAGCATGGTTCCCGTCTGGTCGGCGGCTCAGATCGGGGGGCTGCCGTTGGACCGTTTTCCCGGCGTCACGCCCGGGCTGATCAACGAAGTCGAAGCGCGCACGCGGGGGAGCGGGGCGGAAGTGATCAAGAAGAAGGGCGGGGCGGGCTTCGCCGTCGGGGTGGCCATCGCCGAAGTCATCCACGCCATCGCCCTGGACAAACGCCGCATTCTGCCGGTGTCCTCATTGCAATCCGGATGTTACGGGATCCGCGACGTGTGCCTTTCGGTGCCGACGGTGGTGGGCCGCGGTGGGGTCCTCGATCGGCTGGAGATCGAGCTGTGGCCCAAGGAACGGATGGGGCTGCAGAATTCCGCGAAGGTTCTTCGCGACACGTTGCGAAAAGTGCTGCATTGAGCCGCCGGGCGATCGTTTGCCATGATGGTCCGCACGGAATCCGCGCGGTGTCGGCCGGGCCGCCCGGCCGGTGCGCGGAAGGTCCCAACGAAGTACCATTCGAGGGAACACCGTGAGCGGACTGGCGCTCGTTCTCGGCTTCGCCCTGCTGGCGGCTCCGGCGTCGGTCGCGCTGGCGGCCGGGGTGGCTCGGTTCGTTCTTTCCCGCGCACGTGCCGCTCACGGCATGGTGGAGTGTCGCTCATCCGCTTCGGCGGTCGGCACCGCCGGGGTCGTTCTGTCGGGGGCGGCGGGGCTGGGATGCCTGGTGCTTTTCGCGGACCGCATGTGGTTGCCTCAGGACGCGGTGCGTCTGGGGCGTTGGGTGTGGATCGCGATTCCCGAGATCGGTTGGGGGGTGTTCTGGGACGGCCGGATCGACGTGGCGGGAGCCGTTCTGTGCGTGGCGTCGTCCCTGTGGTTCGTGTCACTGCTACAGGTCGTTCGTCGTTCGGAGCGGGAATGGAAGACGGCGGAACTGGCTGCCGCGGAGCGTGTCGCAACGCAGACGCTGTTGACGCAGTGCGTCTCGCTCGGGGCGGTGGCGTGGTTCGGCTTGGCCGTTGCGGCGCTGTCGGACGACCTGGCGTTCGGCTTGCTGGCTCTACAGGCGGTCAGCTGGTTCGCCGCGCGGATTCCGGGTTGTCTCGAGGAATGGTCGAGGACGGTTGCGGGAGGGAACGACGGTGCGGGCCACCGGGCGGGGCTGTCTTCCGGGGCGCCGCCGGCGAAGGCGGATGGAGGCTGGATCGATCGGCGGCTGTTGTTGTGGTGGTGGCTGGCAGATGTGCCGGCGGGCTTCGCCTTGGTGATGCTGTCCGCACAGGGGGTTGGCTGGAGCGGTACGGTGTGGCGGTCGGGGGGATGGGCGGAGCTCGTGGCGCGCGAGCCCGCGGTAGCGAACGCCGCTGCGTGTTGTCTGGCACTGACCGTGCTCGGGCGGGCCGGGTTGCTTCCGTGGCTGGGCGTGCATCCACGCCTGGAGCGCCTGGCAATGTCGATGGGCGACCAGTTGGTCGCCGTCACGGCCGGCGTGGCGGCCCGCGCACACTGGCGGAGACGCTTGCGTGAGGCAACGGAGGCCCCCGCACAAACCGATGGTGATGCGAGCGAGCCGCGTCGTCCGCGATTCGACGAGACGGTGGCTCTTGCGGACCGGCTGGTGTATGCGGCCTGCGCCGCGCAGTGCCTGGCGGCGTTCACACTTCTGTGGCGGGCAGGAACGGTCTGGGCGGCGGCGAAAACCGCGCTGACGCCGCTGGGGACGCTCGCTGCGCTGAGCACTGTGTGGCTGGGGCTGGTGGCACTGACGGCGAAGCGGCCGTTGCGGGTGATTCTGTCGGCCTGGGGCGCCCACGCGGGACTCGTGATCGGCTCGGGCCTGGCCGGGCCGGACGGGACACCCGGCCTTCATGCGGCGGTGGTGATGGGGATGGTCGCCGGCGGTGTGGCGTTGCTTTTCGCTTGGGGACGCGAATCCGTGCGGTCCTTGGATTCCGCCGGTGACGCGTCTGCGACCGGCGGATCCTTGGAGTCTGCGGCGGCCGGTTGGGCGCGAAGCGGCCATCGGGGCTGGCGTGATGCGATGCATTATGTTCCGGCGGTTGCCGTGACGCTCGGGGGCACGGGCGGCGCGACGCTGGTGGCCGCGGAGCTTGGAGCGGGCAACACCGTGGTGGGCCGTCTGTTGCTGACGGGGTGGCTGATCCTGGTCTTCGCGGTCTGGCGAATGACATGCCGCGCGGGGTGGGGCGGTGGGCTTGGCGTTTCGCCAGCAGAGCGACGGACCGCCGTCGCGGTGGTGGTCTGGTGCGGCGTCGGTGCGGGTGGGCTGATTCTGGCCTGGTCACCGTGTTCGGACATACTTGCCGAACGTTGGCCGGATGTGACGGCGGTCCAGCGTGCGGGGCGCTTCGACGCACCGGCGGCGACGTTTGTGCTGGTGGTGTCGCTTTCTGTGGCTGCGGCGGTGTTGGCGTGGATGCGTTTCCGCCTGCCGTGGTCGCTGCCGGTTCCATGGCGTGACCGGTTGGGAGCCGCGTTGCGGTTGCTGGAAAACCAGTTGTACGTGGAGCCGTTCCTGGATGTCGCGGGGTGGTCGGCGGTTGTCATCGCACGCGGTACCGGCCGGTGGGCATTGCGTGCGATGGACAAGGCAGGCCGGTTTTCCGGCCGGCGACTGGTGCGTCCGGCGATCGAAGCGCTGGATGCGTCGGGAGACACCGAGCACGAAGCCTTGCTCGTTCCATTGGCCGTACTGGTGACGATCGGGCTCGTTCTGGTGACTCTGTGGCGGATGGGCTGGTGAGGCGGCGGGGCGGCGTGTGATGCGGGCCGGCGCGGTTTCCGGCGTCGCCAACGTGCGGACCGGGCGGCCGGTGTTGCGGGAGCACGTCTGCGGTCTTGGTGGGCCTTGGCTGGCGCTCGATCCACCGGTGCGGGGCGCTGGAGTGTGACGGACGGGGAACGTAGCGCGGGCGGCGGATGCAACAGTACCGGTGCCGGGACGCGCCGGCGGGGTTCGCGGATTGTGCATAGTTCACAGC
>RFHO01000016.1 GCA_003696385.1 Planctomycetota bacterium
GGCCGGCAGCGCCGCGATCCGATTCATCAGCCCTTGGCCGTGATACGCGTCTTCGACGGCCGTGGCCGCGTCCAATCGTTTCAGTTCGCGGATGTCCGCACCGGCCAGGAATGTCGGCCCCTCGGCCTGAAAAACCACCACGGAGACGTCGTCCCGTTCGGCGAGCACATCGAGCTGTCGATTCAATTGCTCCCGGACAACGCGCGACAGGAGATTAACGCGGGTGTCGCTCGAAAAGCAGACGCGGGCCACCGGGCCTTCCACACGCAGTGCCACGGCCGTTGCCATCGAAATGTTCTCCCTGATCGGTCCGGGCGGTGCTTGGCGAGGCTCTCCGGTTGCCGAAGCGCCCGCGCGTGTCCCCATCGGTCCAGCGAAGCCGGCATCTTTCCGTGAACTACGGCTCGTGGCGGTCAACGACCCGCAGGCTGTCGGTGATCGCCTCCAGAATCGAACGCGTGCTTTCCAGTTCGGTGTCGGTGCCTTGCCACCACAGCAGGACCGTGTAGTGTTCCGTCTGGAAGACGCGCAGGGAGGCACTGTTGAGCAGCTCCAGGCAGAAGAACTCCAGATCCTTGCCGATGGCCCGGTGACCGCCGATGGTGTCCGCGGCGACGTCGTATTCGTCCAGTTCCGAAAACTCGTCACGAAAGGCGTCCGCTGCGGCCGAAAGCACTTGCCGCGGCGGCGGACGGTGCGCCAGCAGGCAAAGATTCCAGGACGTCGTTTCGGCGTTGCTCACTCCGATCGTGATCTGTTCCGGTTGCCGTTCCTCGGTCAGTTCCCACTGTTCCGGGTAGGAAAACCGGATGCCGTGGCGATCGTATGTGCGTGGCATGTGTCGATTCCCTGCGGCTTGGGGCAAGAAGATCCCGGCGTTCGTGTGTGGCCGCTCGGTGGCTGCCGTACTCGTGAGTGGCCGTTTGGCCTGCGGCGGAGGCGGGCAAAGCGGTTTTGCCGCTTCCGGTCCTGCACGTGGTCCTCCGGGCCGTGTCGGCGGTCCGTCCGACCGTGCCGACGGCCGAGTCCAACCCTTCCGGACGGGAGTAGTGTTTATTGTGGGGCGGCGGCGCGGAAGCGGTCAATTGTGCTCCAGCGGCATTGGTGGGGCGGGATCGCCCGCGGTCGAGGCGGTCGGAGGTCGAACGAGGTGTCCGCATGCGACGTGGGAGACGCGCTCTGGTTGGGGCGGCGTGCCTGGTGACCACTTGCGTCGCCGGGTGGATCGTGGTTGGCGAGAGACGGCCGGACGGCGAACCGCCGGAGCGTGCCGCCGCCGTCGAATCGGAAACCGGGGAGCGGCCGGCGGTCGCTTTTCCCCCGCAGCCGATGGAGGAGCCCGAGTATCGGTATCGACCCGGAGATATCGAGCCGGTGATCGTCTTCTTCCGGCCGGGCATTCGGGAGCCGCAGGCGGTTCCGGCAGAACAGGCCGATCTGCCGGACGATACGCAGGTGATCGGCGTCGTCGTGGACGGGCATGCTCGGGCCTATGTGGCGTCGGCGATGAGCGAGCCGGAGACGCACGTGATCAACGATCGGATCGGCGGGAAGTACGTGTCGGTGGCCTTCTGCGATATCCAGCAGTGTGCGACTGCCTATCGTGCGGACGCCGACGGTGAACGCCCGCTGGAGCTGTGGGTTGCCGGTTGGGACTATGACGAAATGGTGCTGCTGGGGCCCAAGGGCAGTTTCCGCCAGAAGAGCGATCCCCCACGGTATCCGACCGTTCCCTGTGAGCTGACGACGTGGGGCCGCTGGCGACGGCGACATCCGCGGACCGACGTGGTCGTACGGGTGGCGGACCGACGCCGGAAGGCCGGCCACGGAAGACCGCAGGCGTCCGACCGGGCCGGTTCGCACCCGTGAGCGACGGGGCGATTGGCGGTACAATCGCCTCCGTTTGGAAGGCCTTCCGTGACGCCCGAGCGCTGGCACGACGCCCTGCATGTCGCGGTGCCGCGTGGTCACACATGACCGAATGGCTCGGAACGCCACCCGGCGTTGCTCCCAGCTCGGGCCGATCCCGTCCCAATATCGGTGCAGACAGAGGACGCGCGTTCTGTGATGCCCAGCGAGATTTCCGAACGATGGCGCCCCATCGCGGCACTTCGCCGCGCCATGACGTCCGTGCGCCAGTTTCTGGAGCTGGTCCGCTTTTCACACACGGTCTTCGCTCTCCCATTCGCATTGCTGTCGGCGCTGTTGGCCTGGCAGCGGACGCCGTTCCGTTGGCGGGACCTGGCGGGCATCCTGCTGTGCATGGTGTTCGCTCGATCGGCGGCGATGGCGTTCAATCGACTGGTCGACCGGGAGTTCGATGCACGCAATCCGCGGACGCGTGATCGACACCTGCCGCGTGGCCGGATCGGAGTCCGCACGGTTACCGTTCTGGTCGCGGTGTGTTGTGTGGGTTTCGTTGCGTCGACGCTGTTGTTCTGGCCGAACCGCTGGCCTCTGTACCTGTCGGGACCGGTGCTGGCCTTCCTGTTGGCCTATTCCTACGCGAAACGGTTCACGACGTGGTGTCACTACTGGCTGTCTGCGGCGTTGATGCTCTCGCCGATCGCTGCCTGGATCGCGATCACCGGTGGGCTCGACTGGCCGCCGGTGCTGCTGGGGCTGGTCGTGTGTTTCTGGGTGGGGGGATTCGACATCATCTACGCGTGCCAGGATTACGAGTTCGATCGCAGGGCGGGGTTGTGCAGTGTGCCGGCGCGGTGGGGCATTCCGACCGCGCTGCGGATTGCGTTCGTCAGTCATCTCTGCACGCTGGCGGCGCTGGTGGCCCTGTGGTGGGTCGCGGATCTGGGGCCGGTGTTCGCAGCCGGGATCGTCCTGATTGCGGCTTTGCTGTTGTACGAGCATCGACTCGTTCGGCCGCATGACCTGACGCGGGTGAATGTCGCTTTCTTCCACGTGAATGCCGCGATAAGTCTGGGTCTGCTCGTAGTGGGCGGATTGAGTGTTCTGCTGAAATAGCGTGTCGAGGCGGCGCTGCGGCGCGCGACGCCCGCCGATCGCCGCGCTGCTTGGCAAGGGGCGGCGTGTCGATGCGAACCGAGAGAGCGTCCATTCCGGGAGTATGGTCGATGAGCGCAGTGTTGGATGGCATCGCGCAGGCGGCTCGCAGCAGCGGTCTGACGGCCGACGAACGACGGCGACTCGCTCGAATCGCCGAACAGGTCATGGCGGGGGAGCGGATCGCCGCGGAAGACGGTGTGTTTCTCGACCGGCGCGTGGACGTGCTGACGCTGGGCCGGCTGGCGAACATCGTGCGGCAACGGAAGAACGCTCACTTCGCGTACTACAACACCAACGTCCATCTGAACCCGACGAACGTCTGTGTGTATCGTTGCCGCTTCTGTGCGTTCCGGGCGGATCTACGTTCCGAGAAGGCGTTCGTGTTCTCCGACGACATGATTCGTGAACGGGTGCGGGAGGCGAGTGCGGCCGGAGCCACCGAAATCCATGTGGTGGGCGGCCTGCATCATCTGAAGAAATTCGACTGGTACCTCAACGTGATTCGCGTGATCCGTGAGACCGATCCGCGAATTCATATCAAGGCATGGACTGCGGTCGAAATCCACTGGTTCAGCTATCTGACGCGCAAACCCTATCAGTGGGTATTGCGGCAGATGATCGACGCAGGAGTGGGCAGCATGCCCGGCGGCGGTGCCGAAATCTTCGATCCGCAAATCCGCAGTCGGATTTGTGAACACAAGTCCGATGCCGAAGCCTGGCTGGAGGTGCATCGCACGGCCCATCGATTGGGTTTGCGGACGAATGCCACGATGCTGTACGGGCACCTGGAGTCGGCCGAGCACCGGATCGACCACCTGTGCCGGCTGCGCAAGCTGCAGGACGAGACCGGTGGCTTCCAGACGTTCATTCCGCTTGCTTTCCACCCGGAGCACACGGGGCTGGCACACCTGCCGCGGCCGACGGGCCTGATGGATCTGAAGATGCTCGCGCTCTCACGGCTGATGCTTGACAATTTCGATCACATCAAGGCCTACTGGATCATGCTCACCGAGCCCGTGGCGCAGGTGGGGCTGTCGTTCGGGGCGGACGACATCGACGGAACGGTCGTGCACGAACTGATTTATCATGACGCCGGTGCCAAGACGCCCGAAGGCCTGACGGTCGCCGAGTTGCACCGGCTGATCGAAGAAGCCGGCTGCGTTCCCGTCGAGCGAGATACGCTGTATCGCACCGTGATCCGTGATGGGCGGGATTGGAGAATCGGCCCGCCGGTTTCCGAGCTGGTCGACACTGCTCGCGGCAGCACTGCGGCTGTGAGGGCGTGAAAGAGACCGCCGCACAGACAACCGCCGGGGCGACGGTAACGCTCAACGGCCGGTGGCGGAGGCGCGAACTCACCAGCGGAACAGGGCGGTTCCCCAGGTCAGTCCGGCTCCGAAACCACTCATCAGGATCGTGTCACCACGCTGCAGGCGGCCTTCCTGAAGGGCCTCGTCCATGGCGATCGGGATCGAAGCCGCCGAGGTGTTGCCGTACTTGTTGAGGTTGATGACCACACGGTCCGGGTCGATACCCAGTTGCTGCATGGCCGCTTCGATGATCCGCACGTTGGCCTGATGCAGCAGGTACAGCGAGACGTCCGAGGGCCGCATCCCCGCCCGCTGAAGCACCAGCTCGATCGTGTCGGCGAGCATCCGGACGGCCCATTTGAAGACGTTGCGGCCATCCATGTGCAACAGGTGTCGACCGGCTTCGATGTCGTCCGGCCGCAGCGGTTTGCGAGTCCCACCCGCAGGGCACGTCAGCAGCGGACCACCGCTGCCGTCCGCACCGACCTGGTAGCAGACCAGGCCCTGATGCGGATCGCCTTTCTTCACGATCACCGCCCCGGCCCCGTCGCCGAACAGCGGGGCAATTTTCTTGTCCCGCGGATCCACCACGCGGCTGTTGCAATCCGCTCCGATCACCAAAGCCGTAGAACTGTTTCCGGTGGCCACGAACTGCGAAGCGGTGACCAGCGAATAGACGAATCCCGAACAGGCTGCCTGCAGGTCGAACGCCGCAGCATCGAGCCCCAACTGATCCTGCACCAGACAGGCCGTCGAGGGGCACTGGTGATCGGGCGTGAACGTTCCCACGATCACCAGGTCGATCTCACTGGCGTCGATCCCTGCGGATCGAATGGCCCGCGCGGCCGCCCGGACGCACATGTCGCTGGTGGCCATCTCCGGCGGGGCGTACCGGCGCGACAGAATCCCCGTCCGCTGCTCGATCCAACCCGGATCGAAACCGCGATCCCGTTGCAGATCTTCGTTCGTCACGACGGATTCGGGCACATAGCTGCCCACACCGACGATCTGCACGCCCAACAGGGAATTGGTACGCTGACTGAACAACTTCGCTGAGCTCGCTTGCGTCGCGATCGATGGCTTCGTCCGCGGCGGTCGGGATCGATGAGCGCGTTGACCGCCGTCGAACGAGACAGTCGGGGCCGCGGTCCGTTGCTGGGACGTCGCCGCAAGTGGTTCCACCATCGACCCGGCCTTTCCGTCACATCCTTGCACACGGGAGCGTTCTAGCAATCGGCAATTTCAGCCCCGAAATGACAGCCGAAGACGTGCCGAGAGAACGCAGATACGCAATTGTACTGCGTCTTCAGTCTGGAAACGCCCGGATTGAAACAAGTTAGGGCAAAATCTGCAAGCCGTTCCCCGCAGGTGCTGCAACCGGACGAGCCGATCCGCTCAGGACCATCCACCGGCCCTCCGCGGCTCGACGATTTCCTCCGGGGGTGCGTAGTTCAGAAACCGCAGTGTCTCCGGCTGCCAGGTCAACTTGACCGTACCGACGGGCCCGTGGCGGTTCTTGGCCACGATCACGTCTGCTTCGCCCCGAGGGGCGTCTTCGTCATACGTGTCCGGGCGGTGGAGAAACATCACCACGTCGGCATCCTGCTCGATTGAGCCACTTTCCCGCAGGTCGGCCAACCGGGGGATCTTCTTGTCCCGTTGTTCCACGGCCCGATTCAGCTGTGCGAGAGCCATCACGGGAACGTTCAGCGACTTGGCCAGAAACTTCATGCGACGACTGATCGAAGCGATCTGCTGTTCGCGGGGCACGTTGCCTCGCTCGTCGCTTTCGATCAACTGCAGGTAATCGACGACGATCAACCCGAGTATCCCACATTTGCGTTTGATCCGGCGGGCCAGTGCGGCGATTTGCGACATGGTGCGGCCCGGCGTGTCGTCCACGTGAATGGGCATCTGCGAAAGCTCGTTGGCTGCGTCGCGCAGTGCCTGAGCTTCCTCGTCGGAGATTTCTCCTTTGCGGACGCGATGGCCGTTGACGGCCGAGCGGATGCAGACCAGCCGTTCGCCCAGTTCCAAACGCGACATTTCCAGGCTGAAGATCAGCACCGGCAGTCCTTGGGCCGCCACGTTCTCGGCGATGTTGCAGGCCAGCGCCGTCTTGCCGACGCCGGGACGAGCCGCCAAGATGATGAGTTCGGTCGGCTGCAGCCCCGAGAGCATGTGATCGAGGTCGATCAGCCCCGTGCTGATGCCGGTCGCCTCGCCCTTGGATCGCTTGTCGATCCGCTGCTGAATCTGACCCAGCACGTCGTGCAGGATATCGGCCAGATGCGAGCTGGAGCCGGCGTCCTGCTTTTCGGAGATGTCGAAAATGCGGCGTTCGGCCCGGCTGAGTAGCTGTTCGACGTCATCGGCACTTGCGTAGCACTCATCCAGCGTCTCGGTACATGCGCGAATCAGCTCGCGTTCCAACCAGGCATCGCGGATGATCCGGGCCCACTGGACCGCCCCCGCCGCATTGTGCACCACTCCCATCAGTTCTGCGAGGTACTGTGCTCCCCCGACACGCTCGAAGTCGCCGTCCCGCTTCAACTGGTTGGCGACCGTGATCGATTCGATCGGGCGCTGAACCTCACTACCGCCCTCGCTGCCACTCAGATCGTACAGTGTCCGGATCGCGCGATAGATGATCTGATGGCGCGGATCGAAGAAATGTTCCGGCTGCAGGAACTGGGCGATTTCATCGAGCACGTGGTTCTGGAGCATGATCGCGCCCAGAACCGCGCGCTCCGCCTGGGGATCGGCCGGCAGACGACGGGCCAAACGTCCCTCGGCCGTGGTGTTTGGAGCGTCGAACAGCCTCCCGGTGCCCATCACGCATCCTCCTGACGGTGTCGGGTCCGCCCCACGGAATTCCGGTCGCGACCCGTCCGGATCGGACGCAGCGCAACCGGCCGCGAACCCTGTCGTTGCCCCCGCCCGTTTCGTTGATCGTATGCGGGAAAAAGCGCAGCGACGCCTGTGCCACGCGGGCATTGCGTCCAGCCGAGTGCTGTCGGCGACCGGTTCGTGGCGACGGTGTGCCAGACGCCGAAGCATATCGGTCGCTCTGCGGTGTGCCGGTTGCCGTCGGTTTGCGGTGACGCAATACCGCACGTGACGCCGTCGCGCAGGCGAAAACGTGCGCCTATACCCGCCGACACGACAAAGGTACGCGGCCGGCGTCCCGAGCAGGGCGGTGGCGAAGTCTTTCGGCGGGGTTCAGTGCGAACCCGAATCTGCCGGCGGAACGACCCAGACTTTCACTTCGCTGGTGATGTCCTCTTCGAGTTGCAGCTTGATGGTGTACTTGCCGAGGACC
>RFHO01000170.1 GCA_003696385.1 Planctomycetota bacterium
CCAGGTCGTTCTGCAGGTCGTCGGAGATGCGTTCGAGATTGGTGTCCAGGGTGGCCCGGACGGCGGTCTCGGTGGCCTGATAGGTCGCCGCAGCGTTGGAGAGGGCGTTCTCGAGGTGCTCACGGATGCCGCCGGGACCTTCCAGCGCCTGACGCGCGGCGTCCTCGGCCGCCTGGAGGTCCGCAGCGGCGTCCTCGGCTGCCTGCCGGGCATCGTCCACCAGCGTGTCCACATCGCCCTGTCCGCCATCGTTCTGACCGCCGGTCCCGTCGGGCGTGCCGGACGCCGAGAGCATGCGGCGGATTTCCAGCACCTCGGCCGGAACGACGCCGGGACAGGCGTGCGGGCGACGGCGCTTACGCGGCCGCCTGAGCAGTTTTACCCCCCCCTCTGGCGGATTCTTGCCATAGTCGCTTCAAGCCAGTGACGCAAGAGCATCAGTGCACCCCCTTCCTACCCGAATGGACATGCCCGTGGGACGCGATGTGTGTCACACCGACAGACAAACCGATAGAGCGTGAGATGCCATTGGACGAGCAGCAACCGGTCGAGAACTGCCTTTCTGTGAATGTGAGTGGATTCGGAACAATACACGTACAGCCTGCCGGGTAGCATAAACGCGGTAATCCATGACATGCAAGCCAGTACAAATGATTTTGCGATGAATGGCAGCGGCACGCGGCAGGCCGGCGGCTTTTGCACACGAATGCCGCGGTGCGCATTGGCGAGCGCACGGAGAGTTACCGGCGACCGGCGTCCCCCAATTTCGTCGCTCGAAGCGACGACCGTGGGACGGCAGATCCGGGGCAAACGTGTTTCCGCCTACGGCGGCTGCGCGAGGGCTCCTGTGACCGCTGGTGCGTCCCATGCGGCGGCCATGGTGTACCGGCGGCTGGCTTGCGAATGCGGGTGTCGAGGTGGGCTGCCGCTGATTCCGGGGACGCCATACGGGGCGTGCTGCCGCTTGCGGCGCGAGCTTGTCTTCCCGCGGGAGACTTGCCTCCCCGCGGTGAGGTTCGACCCGCGTCGTGGCCGGATCAGTCGGCGATTTCGGCGCGGTCGATGATCCAGTCGATGGCGTCGCCGAGCCAGGAGTCGTCGGCGGAGCGGGCGAGCACCAACCGACGGCGGGCGCCGGCGGCCTTGTAGATGGCTTCGACGACCGGCAATGACCGTTCACCGGCAATCCACGTATCGCCCGGAGCCCCCAGTGCGAACAGCCCTTCGATGTCGTGATACTTGGCGCCGCCGGGCCAGAAGTCGGGGGAGAAAATGTCGGCGACGTTGGCGAAGCGGAATCCGCCGGTGTGTACGGCGAGCGAGCGGACGGTATCGGCACTCTGTGCCCGCGCTGCGGCGGCGATTTCGGCGGTCTTCGGCCCGGCCAGCACGTGGATCGCCTCGGGTTCGAATTCGTGATGGCGACAGAATGACAGCATGGTCAGGACGTCATGGACGCGGGAGGCGAAGACGGTGTGGTTGTAGCCGAACGTGTAGGCGGCCGCCTCGCGCGGATTGTCGACCTTGCGGGTTCGCGCCAGCGGCTTGCCGTCGGGCAGGAACTCGCCCTGATAGAGCAGATCGATTCCGGCGACGGCGAATCCGGCCTTCAGGAGGCGGCGAGCCTGGGGGGCGGGTTGATCGCCCGCGAAAAGGACCTGTTTGCCGGATTGATCGAGCCAGAGGACGACCTGGCCGTTCCAGATCTTGGGATGCAGAAACAGCACGGGGTTGGCCGTCCGCCAGGCCGCGTTCTTCAGCAGGCCGCCGATGAGGAAATAATCGCCGCGGTCTTCCTTGAGGGTGTCCTCGAACTCGATCTGTTTCGCGTCGGGCAGGCGGCGTCCGACCATGATGTCGATGGCTCCGCCGACGACGCGACGGTACTCGTTCAGCTCGCGGCGGTTCATGGGCACCAGCTCGTCGAGCTGCTTGCGGGCGTCGGCGTCCCACCACTGCAGGAGTTGGCGTTCGAAATCGAAGCCTCCGGGCGGCGGCGGATGCTTTTCGTCCCAGACGGTGAGTTCCCTGGCGGTGAGCCGGTTGTAGTCGCGTTCGAGAATGGGTTCAGGCAGGCCGAGCTTCAGATGCCGGTTCATCCACAGGTACATGTGAGCGCGGCTGACGTGGTTGTAGTTGTGCTTGAAGTGGGTGAAGTCGAACAGCGCCACGTTGTCGGGGGCTCCCAGCAGCGTGTAGAGCGCCTTCAGTTCCGGGAAGCCCTTGGTGCGCATTTCGCGTGTCCAGTCGTCCGCGGCGGTCATGGCCAGGGGTTTGGGAGCGAACAGGGCGGCGAACTCGACGTTGCCGGTGTCGATCCGCAGCAGACAGGCGTTTTCGCAGGTGCAGCCTCCCTGCATGGCGGTGGAGACCATCACGCAGGGGACGGAGACGGCCACGCGGTCGTCGATGGCGCTGAGGATCATCGTCTGGGTACCGCCGCCGCTGGCTCCGGTGACGCCGATCCGCTGCGGGTCGACCTCGGGCAGACTGAGCAGGAAATCCAATGACCGAATGGAGTTGTAGGTCTGCAGGCCCATCACGCTCTGCAGACGGGATTCGGCCTGCGGGCTGAACAGCCCCCACTGCTGGGGGTCGTTCGCTTCCGGACGCTGCTTGGCGAAGCGGTGCACGAGTTCAAAGGAGAGCTGGCGGCTGTCGGCATAGCCCAGCATGTCGTAATGAAAGACGATGCAGCCCATCCGGGCGAGTTGGACGCAGCGGGCCTGCAGAGGGCTGCGGCCGCCGTTTTCGAATCGTTCGGCACCGATGATGATGGCCTGTTTGACGGCCTGCTCGCCCATGTCATAAAAACGCCCGTTGGGCCAATGGCCATGCGGGCAGAGGATGCCCGGCACCTTGCCGGTGATTTTCTTCGGGCGGTACAGGTTTCCGGTGACGAAGAACCCGGGCATGCTCTCGAAGAAGACCTTC
>RFHO01000171.1 GCA_003696385.1 Planctomycetota bacterium
ATGCCGCGGCCATCGTCCGACGGCGGACCGACCACGCGCCCCGGGGACCGACACGGATGGACCACTCCGGCTGGCCGAGCGGTTGCGGCGGCGAGCGACCGACCTGCTCGCCATCGGCATCGTCGCCGCCGTCACGCTCACGCTCGGACGTTGGCTCGCTCGAGGCCCCTCGCTGGGCCTGCAGTTCTGGCACGACGAACCGCGCATCGCCTTCAGCCGTGATCCGCGTCCGGCTGCCGGCAACCCCGCCGTTGACCGAAACGGACCTCCGCCAACCGGCCCCTCCACGCCCGAGCCGAGCCCGTCCCCGCAGCGCGCCACAGCCGCCGGACGGGGAACGGAAAAGCCGGCGCGGCGGGATCGAGCGCTCGGCCAGCCGGAGTGGTCCATCCGTGTCGGTCCCCGGGGCGCGTGGTCGGTCCGCCGTCGGACGATGGCCGCGGCATGGGAGGCGGTCCGCTCCGCGCTGGTCGCCGAGAGTCGGACCTTTCTGCAAAGCCGGAGGACGCTCTTTGCGGCCTCGCCGGACGGCCCGACTCCTGCGCCGCTCCCCGAGCCGCTCGCCCGCCGGGCTCCGCTGCAACACGGTGACGGCCGCTGGCGGATCGACGTGGTGACCGGTGGCCCACCCGTCGTTCTTGGATCGCTGGCCGACGAGGCGGCCGCACCGCGGCGGTGGCGCGTCGTCTGGTGGAGCATCGCCATTCCTCGGGCAACGGAGGCCTTCGACGTGTACACCTGCCGGTTCGCGCCACCGGACACACGGAACCCCGGTCCGACGGCGTCACCAATGGACACCGACAGCACCGGGTCTGCCGGTCCACACGAGCTCGAAGACACCCAACCGCTGCACGCCGTGCTCGCCAACCCGCCGCCGAACGGCCGACTGCTGTTGTGTGTCGGAACGTCCGGACCCCTGCCCTGCGCGGTCTACGTCGGGCAGGGGACGGTCGGCGAATGGACCGACCACTTCGATCGCGTCCTCACGGATCGGCGGAATGCATGTCGCGCCGATCAGCCCCCGAATCGCGCCCAAGCATTCGAGGGATGGCAAAGGCTCTCCGACGGCTCGTTCGCGAAGACCTTTCGCTGCGGCGAAAAGCCCGAAACCACGACAGGAATCACCGGGCGCAGGCCGGCCGCGCAAGACACCCTGCGGGTCGTCGTCCGTTCGACCGCCGGCGGCGCGTCGCAGGCTCTGATCATGGCCCCCCGCCCTGAACCGTGAGACGGTGACGCGCCCACGGCCCGCTCCGCTTCAGCGAATCGTCACCCACCACGGGGCCTTGCCGACCGGCTCGACCAGCAGCCGCTCGGCCCGTCCCTTGGCGGCATCGAACCGGTAGAGCGTCAGCGTCCCGTCGCCCTGCCCGGCAACCGCCAGCAGCCGCTCGTCCGCCGACAGGTTGAATCCCCGCGGTGTCCGACCACACGGCACGCGGTCGGTCAGTCGCAGCCGACCGGTCAGTTCGTCGACGCGAAACACGGCGACGCTGTCGTGGCCGCGATTGGACGCCAGGCAATACCGCCCCGATCGGGACAGCTCCAGATGCGCACAGGTGTTGGGCTCCGCGAAGTCGTCCGGCAACGTGCCGAGCGTCTGCATCGGAGTCAGAAGGCCAAGGTTTCGGTCGAAGCGGCAGACCGTCACGCTGCTTCCCTGCTCATTGTCGAAATAGACGCGGTCCAGCCGCGGATGGAAAGCCACGTGACGTGGTCCGGTGTTCGGTGGCATCTGCAGCCAGGGCGGCGAATTGGGGCTCAATCGTCCGCGGGCCGGATGAAAACGGAATTGATAGACGCGGTTCGGACCGGTGTGCGGCACCAGCACGAAGCGATTGTCCGGCGACGGTTCGATGGCGTGCGCGTTTTTCGCCGTTTCGACGACCTGCGTCGGCTCCGAAGCGATCCGGCCGTCCTGCGAAACGGCGTGCACCATGACGCGTCCGGCACGGTAGTAGGCGGAAAACAACCATTTCTCCGTCCTGTCCAACCGCACGTACGCCGGATCGGCTTCCACGTCGGCGGCCGATAGCAGCGTCAGTCGTCCGGATTCGCTGTCCACGGCATACGACGCGAGCTTGCCGGTCCCCCGCAATGCCGCAAACAGCACGGCCCCATCGCGGCGGAAGGTCAGACAGCCCGGCCGACCGGCGACCTTTTTCTCGAAGCGCCTGGAAAGCCGCCGCTGGCCATCGCGATATGTGAACACCGCAATGCGTTCTTCGCCGGCGAGCGACACGTACAGCGTGTAGACACCCGCCGTTTCGCGTCCCTTGGTCGTGTCGGATGCCGACAGCGGGCGGCCCGCCACCCCGAACGCCGCAAAGACCGCTCCCCAGCAAACCGCACACCAGCGAAACGCGCCACGCGGCAGGACACCGCGCCGCCCGGCACGACTCCGCGCCGTCGGAACACCGCCGCATTCCGGAATTCTCATCACATGGCCCCTCCGTCATCCAACTGGAAACATGCGGAACGCACGAACGAACCGACCACGAAAACTCAACGAGACCGCGTTCCGTGAAATGCTTCGAAGAAGCAGCGCGCACAAGGCGACTGCATCGCCGGGACGGGACGACGCGTTCGGGAATGACCGCCAGTGTGGGCATCGCCCGGCCGGCCCGGGGGGGGCCGACGAACGCGTCCGGACAACGCGGCCCGCAATCAGGTTGCGGGCAGCTCGGCGGATGCACAGGCAAACTCCAAGCGCACGGCGACGCGACCATCCACAGACGCTCGTCCCCGCAGAAAGTACGCGTTCGCCAGCCGCTCCTGCAACTCCACCCAAAGTTGCAGCGTTTCCCCGGGACGCACCATGCGACGAAACTGCACGTTGTTCAACCGAGTGACCACGGGCACCGCGTCGCCACCGGCGGCCGGAGCCCCGTCGGCAACCGCGCGATGCGCGATCAATGCCGCGCCCGTCTGAAACAGCGCTTCGCAGATCAGCACGCCCGGCAGTACGGCAAAATGCGGGTAATGGCCCTGAAACACATCCAGGTCGGCCGGCACGTCTTTCTCCGCCACGACCCGCGTGTCGGTCAGCTCCAGAATGCGATCGACCCACAGAAACGGCGGCCGGTGCGGGATCAGCCGTTCGATATCCTTCCGGTTCAGTGCCATCCGTCGTCCTCATCTGCACAACCGGTGCAACACCTCGCCGCGCCGCACCGCCCGCGACCGCCGCCGCACGGCGCCGGCCGGCCCTGTTTGCCGCGCTCCGCCTGCATATCGCGTTCTCCGGCGAGCCAGTGGTTCGAACGCAACGCGAAGCGGCCTTTCGGATGCGTCTGCGGAAAACCTGCGCTTCGTAACGCCGTCGTCTGTCTCTCGTCCGCTTTCTCCGACGCGCGCGACGGCGCCCCGCAATGCCTCAGGCGGCCCGTCCCTGGCGGATCGCCGCCAGATCCCCGAACAGCGATTCGAAACACAGCCGGATCGGCGTGAACAACGCCAGATGTTCCTCGCTTTCGGCGATCCGCTCCACCGCGCGTCCCATACGTTCCAACCCCTGCATGGTCACGCCGCTCGGTGCCGCGCCGTCTGCGCCACCCGCCGCCTCCAGGGCCGCTCGAATCCGCAGCCGAAAGAACTGCCCGCAGAATCGCAACACCCACACCGCGAACACCCGTTGTTCGGCGTTGCTGCCGGCCAGTTCCTCCAGCGTTTCGACGACGCGGTTGGCCAGTTGCAGCGGCCGCCAGTCCGGCCGGGACAGGGCTTCGAAGAGTTCCTCGCGCAGCCGGCGCAGCTCCGGACGGCACAACTGCCGCGCCATCTGCATGCTGCCTTCAGCCAGTTCCGCGATCTCCGCCGCGTCCTGCGGCGAGGCGACCCATTGCAATTCGGTGCACAATGCCGCGACGTCCGCAGCCGCGAGCGGAGCGAACCGCACGTGCTGGCACCGCGAACGAATCGTCGGCAACAGGGACTCCGGTTGCGAAGAGATCAGAAACAGCACGGCGTCCGGCGGCGGCTCTTCCAGAGTTTTCAGGAACGCGTTGGCCGCTTCCACGTTCATCTTGTGCGCGTCGTCGATGATCGCCACCTTGCGATCGGCCCGCGCGGGCGCCAGATGGATGTGGTAGCACAAACCGGCCCGCCCGCGTTCCTCCCGCGTCCCGACCATCTGTTCGATGAGGATCGCGTCGCGGTCCGCCGCCCTCTCCAGCACGAACAGATCCGGATGGCCGCCCGAGAGCACCTGTCGGCAGTCCACACACGCTCCGCACGGCGCCACGGCGTCTTCCCGCGGCACACGGCACAACAGGGCCTGGGTCAGTGTCAGCGCGAATCGCCGCTTTCCGATGCCTTCCGGCCCGCTCAACAGGTACGCGTGCGACAGCCGCCCCGACGCCAGAGAGCGGCGAAACATCTCGATCTGCGGCCGGTGCCCGCGCAACGTTTCCCAGCCCATCACTCCGGTCCTCCGCCGAGCCCACCGGCCGACTCGGCGGCCGTATTCAACGGCCGGCACTCACCGGCCAGACGCCGCAACGCGTCCGCCGGCCCCATGTTGAACAGCACCTGCCCGTCCGTCGTCCAACGGCCGCGGACGAACCGGAACACCGCTGTCGCATCCCGCCACTCACCCACCGCCGCGACGTCCTCCATGCCGCCCCCCTCAATCGCTTCGAACCGCACGCTCACCGAAACGAACGCCAGCACCACCGGACCACCGTCTTCCACGGCGGTCGGCCCTCGTCGGTCCCCTTCCAGCACTGCAAACCGCACTTCGTCGTGCCAGCGGATGTCGCCCCACTTCAGCCCGCGGGGACGCTCCAGCGACTGAACGCGTGTCAGAAACTCCGCTTCCAATCGCTCGCGGTCGATCGGAAACCGCGACACCGCGACGTTCGCCTGCCGAGCCCGTCGGACCTGTCGCGTGCGTTGGCAAACGGCCACGAAGTATAATCCCGCCGCCACCAGGAACCCGGCTACGGCCATCACGACCAGCAACCCGAACAACCAGGCCATCCGATCCACCCTCCCGGCCGCACACACCGCGCAGACCGCCGACTCCGGCCCCCATTCGCACGCGGTTCGGCTCAAGGGATGTTGTACGTCGCCACGGAAACCACAACAACCGACCGCCATCGCGCGACTCGACCGGTGCCACCCGGCAGTCCCACGCAACGAAGGGATGCGACATGGGCGACTCGCTGCAGCACGTGACCACCCTGCCCCACCTGCCGCCCCGCGAGGCCGACGCCCACAAGGGGACGTTCGGCCGCGTCGTGCTGGTCGGCGGCACGCTCGGCATGTCCGGCGCGATCATTCTGGCCGGTCGAGCCGCTCTGCGAAGCGGCGCGGGGCTCGTCTATCTGGCCACGCCTCGCAGCATCCTGCCGATCGTCGCGACCGCCGAATCGTCGTACCTGACCATCGCCCTGCCCGACGACGGGCAGGGACGTCTTCTGGACGACGCACTGGGGACTCTCGAAGACATTCTGCCGAACAAGGACGCCGTGGCCATCGGCCCCGGCCTTGCGGAAACCGAACCGGCGGCACGGATCGTCCGCTGCCTGTTCGAACACTGCGACAAGCCGCTGGTTCTCGACGCCGGAGCGCTGAATCTGCTGGCCCGTTGCCGTCCCTGGCCGACCGCCGCCGGCCCCCGCATCATCACGCCGCACCCGGGAGAGTTCGCCCGGCTGACCGGACGTCCCGTCGCGGAAATCCAGGCCGATCGCGTCGGCGCGGCCGCGGAGTTCGCCCGACGGCACGGCGTAATTGTCGTCCTCAAAGGACACGGCACGGTCATCACCGACGGAATTCGCTACGCCGTCAATCAGACCGGAAACCCCGGATTGGCCACCGGCGGAACCGGCGACGTGCTGACCGGACTGACCGCCGGCCTGCTGGGACAAGGGCTCGAACCGTTCGCAGCGGCACGACTGGCCGCCCACGTCCACGGACTGGCCGGGGACCTCGCTGCCGCCGATCGCTCGCAACCGGGCCTGATCGCCTCGGACCTCCCCGAATACATCGCCGCCGCCTGGACGAAGCTCGAATACTGAAACCGCACGGAAACCCCCGATGCCGCATCCCCCTCCATCGCCCGACACCGTCTGGAACGACGCCGCACGGCACTGGTCGTTCCCCCCGGGCGTCACGTACCTCAATCACGGATCGTTCGGTCCGTCGCCCGAGCCCGTGCTGGCAGCCTTCGAATCCTGGACGCGACGGATCGAATGCGAACCCATGCAGTTCTTCCTCCGCGACCTGGAAGCCGCGTGGACGGATGCCTTGCACGCCCTGGCCCGTTTCGTGGATGCCGACCCGGACGGCCTGATCTTCGTGGACAACGCCACCTTCGCGATGAACGTGGTGGCGGCCTCGGTTCCGCTACGGCGCGGCGACGGCGTTCTGCTGAGCGACCACGAATACGGAGCCGTGCGACGACTGTGGGAAACGCGGTGCCGTGAGGCCGGTGCACAGTTGCAGATTGCCCGCCTGCCCTGTCCGATCCGCTCCACGGACGAGGTGCTGGAGGCCTTCCAGCGGGCCGCCTCCCGGCGCACGCGGCTGCTGGTGATCAGCCACGTGACCTCGCCCACCGCCCTGGTGTTGCCCGTGCAGGCCGTCGGAGACTGGGCCCGGCAGCGAGACATCCTCGTCTGTATCGACGGACCACACGCACTGGCAATGTTGCCACTGTCGTTGAAAGAGCTGCCCTGCGACTTCTACACCGCAAGCTGCCACAAGTGGCTTTCCGCCCCGTTCGGCAGCGGTTTTCTGTATGTCGCGCAGCCGCACCGCCGCGCCGTCCGGCCGGTCGTCCGCAGTTGGGGACGCAGCTTCCGCGGACGTTCACCGTCCTGGAAAGACGAATTCGTCTGGCTGGGGACGCGCAACCCGGCCGCGTTTCTGGCCGTCCCGGCGGCCATCGCCTTTCTGGAGTCGTGGGGCGCCGATGCGGCCCGCTCCCGCATGCACCAGCTCGCCCGCGACGCAAGGAAGCGACTGACCGCCCTCCGGGAAGACATCCGCCCGATCTGCCCGGACGATTCGACCTGGTACGCCGCAATGTGCTGTGTGGAACTCCCCGGTCCGCCGGCCCGGCGCGAACCGCTGGGCGATCCGCTCCAGGAACGACTCTGGGAACGATTCCGCATCGAAGTCCCGCTCACGCGGTTTGGCGATCGCCGCCTGCTCCGCGTCTCATGTCACCTGTATAACCGCGAAGCCGACCTGGATCGGCTGGCCGAGGCTCTGTCGGAACTCCTGACGGCACGCTGATCCCCGAACCTGCCGCCGCCACTGAGCCCAACTCGCCGCCTTCGGCCGGCGGTCGGACTGGCGTCCCCTGACCGTCCCTCCCGTCGGCATCGGAAAGCCGCATCGCGACGCCACCGTCGTCCGCCTGCTCGCGGCGCGGCGTACCGGCGCTTTCGACCGTTCGATCGCCCGCCCCCACGTCGCCTGCCGCCGCCGCGAACTGCGCCGCCGTCCCGCCGTCGGTGATTTCCCCGTCTCCGCCGACGACCACGCCGCGGGGAAGCAGCTGCAACGCCGCGGGAAGCAAAACCAGCGAAATGAACAGGCAGCTCCCCACCCCCACCACCAGCACCAGTCCCACGCTGTACAACCCCCGGTGCGCCGAAAGCATCATGCTGCCGAAACCGATCATGGACGTCAGCGACGTCAACACGATCGCATTGAACGTGCTGGCCGACAATCGGTCCCCGCCCAACCGGGCTCGAAAGTCGTGCAGCACGTGTACGCCGTCGTCCACGCCGATTCCCAGAACCAGAGGCATGACGATCAGATTCGCGGGGTTCAACGATACACCGACTCGATCCAGCAGCCCCAGCATCAGAACCGCCCCCGCCACAGGAGGCAGCAGCGCCAGTACCATGTCCACCACCGCATGGAAATCCAGCACCGCCGCCACCGCGCTGATTGTGATCAGCGTCGCCAGCGCCACCGTGGGCCAGTCCGGCGGAACGCCCCGCGAATGCACGATCGCCAGCCCCACGCCCATCACGAGTGCCGTGATCCCAACCGCAGAAACCGCCTGCCAAGTCCCGAGAAAGTCCACCAGTAGTACGATCCCGATCACCACGAACGCATACACCGCCGCGTTCATGTAGCTTTCCCGGATCTGCCTCGCCGCCTCGTAATTCTGCAGCGGAGTACCGGTGACCTGGGGATCCACCGAGCGCACGTCCCGGACGAACCGTTCCAGAGGCTCGTCGTCCCAGATCTGCTCCTTGGGAAAAATCTGCAACAGCCAACGCCCCTGCGGACTGACGAAGCGATGCGCCAACTCCGCCGGCAGGTCGGACACACTCACCGGCTCCGGATTGCAGACGGCCGCCAACTGAGCAAGTTGCGAATGAATCGCCCCCACCAGCTTGCGCTGATAGCCCTCCACCACCGCCATCTGCTCCTGCAGGCTCAATGACGCGAACCGCTCCAGAAAGCGGTCCAACTTCCGGATGACGGGCTTCACTTCCGGGTACGGCACGCGCTGCAAAGCCCGGTAGAAGTCTTCGGCCGCCCGCCCGACACGCGCCGGATCCGGAGCCGGCAGCCGCGGCGGCGACGGCGGCAGGTTCGCCAGCAGAGCGTGGAAGGCCTGCACGTACAGCTTGGTCTCCTCCGCCGGAAAAGCCGGGAAACGCGAGGCCAGCTCTTCCACGTGCGAGACCGTCGGCAACGCTTCGAAACGTCGCCGCAGCTCCCGCGCCTGCTCCGGTGTGTCCGCCATCGAAACCGCAAACAGCAGCGACCCTGCCCCGCCGCTGCGCGCCGATTCCTCGAACACCCGCTGTTGCACCTCGACCGACTCCAGCCCTTCCGCCTGCAGGTGCAGCAGGTTCGAATCGTAGTGCATCACCGGACGCAGCGCCCCGTCTCGCCATTCGAACGCCCAGGACGCCGCCAGCAGCAGAATCGCCGCCGATCCGCCCAGCACGAGCCGCGGAAAACGAAAGATCACATGCCGCAGACGCTCCGCCTGAAACGGTGTCGGCAGCCGCCCCGGAGCCCACCGGTCGTCCACCAGCATCACCAACGCCGGCACCACCAGAAACGTCGTCACCGCGCAAATCAGCACCCCGCCGCCGGCGATGATCCCCAGCTCCGCGACCCCCAGAAAATCCGTCAGCCCCGCGCAGAAAAACGCCAGCGCCGTGGTCACCGCCGCCGTCGCCACCCCCGAACCGACTTCCCCCGACGCCTCGATCAGGCCGTCGCGGACTCCGTAGCCTTCATGACGCAGTTGCAGATACCGGGCCAGATAGTGAATCGCAAAGTCGATCCCCAGACCGATCAGAATCGCCGCAAACGACACCGACAGAATGTTCAGATGCCCCACCGCCAACGTGGTATACCCGAACGCCAGCGCCATCCCCACCACCAGCGTCGCCAGGGCGACCAGCGGATGCCGCAGCCCACGCAGACCGACGATCAACAGCACCCCGACCCCCAAGGTCGAAAAAATGCTGGCGATCGTCATGTCCCGCTGCGACCGCTGCATCTCGTCATGCTCGAGCACCGGAATGCCCGTCAGCCCGATCCGGACCTCCGGATGCCGGTGGCGGATCCTCTCCGCCAGGTCCCGCAAACGCCGGATCGACCGCTCCGCCCCGGCGAACCCCTCATCCTGCCGAACCGGATACACACGCAGGAACCCCATCGTGCCAGTGTCGTTCAGCAGGTAGACCACCTGTCGCCCGGCACGCCGGAATTTCTCCTCCAGCGATAGACTGTCCCCCCACGGAAACACGAACTCGTTCGGCTGATCCAGATACCGCAACAGACTGTCGACCAGCCGTTCGACCTGCGCAATCCCTTCTCGGCGGCGAGCACCGAGGTCTCCCTCCGGGCCCGCGGCAGACGTCGCTCCGGCCTCCGCCGTCACACTGCCGCGTGCCGCCTCACCCGTCCCCGCAGGCACGGACGCGACCGGCTCCGGTGCACTTCCTGCCGAACCGCCGGCAAAACGCCGAATCGCCGCCGCCGCACGGGCGCGGATCGATTCCTGAACCCGACGGGCCCAATTGGAAAACATCGCCTCCAGCGTCAGCTGCTCCCACTGCCCGTCGAGCACCGGACGCAACTCTTCGATTCGTTCCAGCGCCGCCGCCAATTCCGCCGGACTCAGATACTGTAGCCCCTTGTTGGCCAGGGCCCCCGCATCCACCTTGTACAGCGGACTCGAAAACAGCTCCGGCTCCTGCTCCAACGCGGCGCCCAGTTCATCCAGGATCTGCTTGATCATCTGCGGGGTGGGCGCTTCCACCACCACGACGATTTCCGACGACGCCCCGAAGCTGCGCGTGTAATCCAGCCACCGTTTCTGATAGTCGGCGTCCTGGGAAATCAGGTCGGAGCGGTCCGTCCGGAACTCGATGCACACGGCGGTGTACGTCACCGCCAGCACCATCGTCAGCGCAGCCGCCACCAGCACGGCGATCGGGTGCGCCGTCACGGCACGCGTCAGTCGGCGTACCAGCTCGGCAAAGGCAAACCTCGACTTTTTCGCTTCCATCACGCTTCGCGGCGTTTCTCTGCGCTTCCTGCCGCATCCTTGGCCGCGGCAAGCCCGCCGACAAGGCCAACTTGCCGCAACCGAAGCCGGAAAGGCTACCGGGTGCCACCGACCGTGACAATTGCAATACGTCGGTGCCTTCCGCGCGCCATCGACGGGCTTCCGCTCACCGGACGCCGCGACGGCGACTGGCGCACTCCCCATCCTGCGGTCTGTCGGCGGACTTCCCTTCCCCACTCCGCAGTGACTGCGACCGCCGTCACCGCGGTGTGCCGCAGTCGTCGCATCGAGCCCCGCTTCAGACCGGCTGATCGGGAGATTTTTCGCTTCAGCGGTTTCCGTGGAGTTGACAGGCCCCGGTGACCGAATAAGAATGCCGCACCCGCTTGAGGCGGATCCCTGCGAAGGGGTGTGCAGCGAGCGGGTTGTTCTTTGGCAATTTGGTTGGTGAGTCCGCTGAGTGAGGCCTGGCGACGGAGA
>RFHO01000172.1 GCA_003696385.1 Planctomycetota bacterium
CTATTCGCAGGGCGGCCTGAGCAAGAAGAACTACGGCCGCGACCATCACCCTCGCTGTTTCACCATGTGGCTCGCGGGCGGTGGCACGAAAGCCGGGACGATCTACGGAGAGACGGACGATTTCTCCTACAACATCGTTCAGGATCCGGTCCACATCCGCGATTTGCACGCCACCGTGCTGCATCTGCTGGGGTACGACCATGAGCGGTTCAGCTACAAGTATCAGGGGCTGGATCAGCGGCTGACCGGCGTGTTGCCTGCCCGCGTGGTTCATGAGATTCTCGCCTGAGCGGCGCGGTCGTTTGCGCCTCGGGCAGGCGGAAGCGGTGCGGGTGGCGGAACTCAGCGGCGGGATGGCTCCGGTGTCCCGCACGGAACGAGCGCCGGGAAAGGGCTGTGGCAGGCGACGCACGGGATGACGCGGCCGGCGACCCCTGCGCGGTTCACGAAGTGCTGTCGGCGGTGTCGGAGGAAAGACGTTCGGTGGACCGCGCCGTCTGTTCCGTGACGTCGGCCATGAATTGGTAGCCCGTCCCGCGGATGCTGACGATGTATCGAGGTTCGCCGGGATCCGGCTCGATCAGTCGGCGCAGGCGGAGCACGAAGTTGTCGATCGATCGCGTGGTGATGTCGGCCGGTTCCTTCCAGACGTCTTCGAGGATCTGCTGGCGAGACAGCACCTTTCCGCGATTTTCCAGGAAATAGTTCAGAAGTTGCATTTCCAGCGTCGTCAGCCGCGTGGTCTGTTCGCCGACGGTCACCGTGAACCGTTCGGGATCGACGACCACGTTCCCGAACCGATAGACCTTGGGCGCGCCGCGACCGCGCCGTCGTCGCTGGACGAGGTTGCGGACGCGGCTGAGCAGTTCCAGCAGAGCGAACGGTTTGGTGACGTACTGGTCGGCGCCACAATCGAAGGCGACGGCTTTGTCTTCGGCCAGTGTGCGGGCGCTGAGCACGATGATGGGCACCTGGCTGTCCTGCTTGCGGATCCGGCGGCAAACCTCGTAGCCGCTCATTTGTGGCAGCATCAGGTCCAGGATCACCAGGTCAAAGGGCGGGTCGGCCGCGGCAAAGGCGTGCAGACCCTCCTCACCCGTTACGGCGATGACGACCTCGTAGCCTTCCTGTTCGAAATTGAACCGCAAGCCGGCGGCAATCGCCGCCTCGTCTTCCACAACCAGGATCTTCATCGCACCGCTCGCCCCGGTAGCGTCACCTCGAACACCGTCCCCGGTCCGTCGCTGCGCGGACGGAAAGACACCCTGCCTTTCAACATCTTCACGGCGGTACGCACGACGTACAGTCCGATCCCCGTTCCGGGACGCCGACGCGCTGCGTCGCCTTTTCCGCGATAGAACATCCGGAATACCCGACGACCCGCGGAACGGGGAATGCCGCATCCATTGTCCGTGATCCGGACAAGCACGCGCTCTCCCGGGAGCGCGTGGGCCTCCACGGTGACCTGCGCGTCGTCGCCGGAGTATTTCAGCGCGTTGTCGAGCAGATTGCCGAAGATCATCTCCAGGGCCATCCGTGGTGCCCGAAGTACCAGTGGTGGTACATCACAATGTACGACCGCGGGATCCTTTTCGTGGTACGCGCAGGCACGCTGAGCACACTGCTGGATCAGGGCGTGAAGCGGGACGTCTTCGCGTTCGGCGTCCGGCCCGAGATCATCCAGCCGTCGCATCTCCAGCAGGTGGCTGATCAGGTCGTCCAGCCGTTTCAGCTCGCGCTGCATCACGCGATAGAATTCTTCCCGCTTCTCGGCGGGAAGATCGCGCATCTGCAGCGTTTCCAGGTACAGCCGCAATGTCGCCAGAGGTGTTTTGAGTTCGTGTGTGACGCTGCTGATGAAATCCGCCTGTTGCTGGCTGACCCGCATCTCCTTGATCGACAGAATGACGTAGACGGTCGTGGCGGCCATCATCAGTGTGAAGGCCACCGTGCCGATGGCCAGGATGCTCCATTCCCGGGAGCCGGAGGTCATCACGATCCACACGACCATCATCGTGATGTTCAACACCAGGACGATGACCGACAGGGTGATGACCCAACCGATCGTGCGGCGTTTGGAGATGGCCATGTTCCCGGCTGGAGTGCGTGGACACGCGATCGACGGCTGCTGCTGCGCTTCGCAGCCGACGCCGACGGGCACCGTGGCGCATCGGCACCCGGAGACGGCGACGCGTCACGGTTCGGTCGTCTGCCAACGGCGCACGCCGCCGTTCGAACGCCGTGGAAAGCGTATCGCCGCGAACGGCGCCGGCAATCAGCGTTTTTCAACGACCCAGATGTTCCGATACCGGATCGGATTACCGTGATTCTGCAGGTACAGGGGGCCCGGTTCCGGGCCTTCTTTGACGGGCGCGGCGGTAGTGGTGCGGGGCACTTCGACGTTGTCGTGAATCAGCACGCCGTTGTGCCAGACGGTCATCCGGGCGTTGGCGATTTTCTTGCCGTTCTTGTCGAACCGCGGCGCGGTGAACTCGACGTCGTAGGTCTGCCACGACAGCGGCGGGAAGCACATGTTGACGTCCGGGGCTTTGATGCCGTAGATGGCGCCGCATTCGTTGGCACGTCCTTCCAGACCGAACGAATCCAGCACCTGAACTTCGTATCGGCCCTGCAGATATACGCCGCTGTTGGCACGGGCCTGGCCGCGGGCTTCGGGCATGAAGCTCAGCAGAAATTCGATGTGCAGCTTGTGGTCCTGGAACTTCTGTTTCGAAGTGCAGCCTTCTTTCAGCAAGCCATTTTCGATGCGACCGTTGATGAAGTTTTCGGCGGACGTTCCATCGAAAAGAACCACCGCCCCTTTGGGGGGCTTCTGCCCCAGCGTGGGGCTCTTGCGGACGATGCGCTTCAGCTCACCGGCCCGACGGCCGTTCTTGTCCCAGACCGTCAACACGCCGTTGCGGATCTCACCCCGACCCCGCTCGGAGGTGAAGTAGGTGACACCGTCGTCCCGGGTTTCGCCGGAAGCTCGGATCTTTTCCTGTCGGTTCCACCCGTTCCCGGGCAGGCCGCCCGGATATGCGACGGCGTCGAACTTGCCGTGTCCCAGAGCAATGACCTGGACGCCCAGCCGGACGGTATCGCCGTTCTCATCGATCACGTCACCGACGTATTCTCCCTGGACCTTGAAGTCCGGTCCGGCCTGTTGTGGAGTCAGGGCGACGATCCGGCCGTCCTTGCGGGGTTTTGCGGCGCCGGCATTCGGTGCGTTCAGAATCGCGATCGTCGTCACGAGCAGGCAGGTGGCCAGGGTACGGTGTCGCATCGTGGTCGATCTCCTTGTTGGCATTCGCGGAAAGGTCTGAGCCGGGTGGTCCGTCTTGACCGCAATGAACAACGCATCGGGGCATGCTCCGCGACGCCGCC
>RFHO01000173.1 GCA_003696385.1 Planctomycetota bacterium
GGCCCGGTCCGGCCGCGCCCCCCATCGATCGGTCGATCCCGTCCGCCGACCGCAGCGTTTCACACCAGAAGGCTCCGCACACCAGAAGCCCCGCAAACGTGTTCGCCAGGGCAAAAAACCCGAGCGGCTCCCGGCTGTCGCGGATCCGCAATTCAAACAGCGTCCGCCCGCGTCCCTGAAGGGCTTCCGGCGGGACACCCATCTCGATCAACTGCGCCTGCAACCGCCGCGCAGCCGACGACGACGGCCCGTATTCTTCGATCGCGCGGTCGAGCCGCTCGCGGACGGCCGCATACGCGCCCCCGATCCGGTCGTACCATTCCCAGTGCTGCCAGATGCCCAGCACCGCCATCACCGCGATCAACACCGCCGCATGGCGCAGCAGGTACACCACCGGACCATACCAAACGGCCAACCGTCGCACCGTCCACCACGCAGCGCCGATCCCCAGCCATTCCACAGCCATGTTGATCGCCGCCCGCGCATCACCGGCGCCGGACGAAACCAGCCACAACGCGCCGGCAACGTGACCGACGACGAGGGCGGCAACTCCGACATCCGCCCTCCGCACCGCACACAGCCATCGCCGCCGCCGATGACGCCGCGGAACGAAGCACACAGCCGCCAGCCCCGCGGTCGCCGCGGCCGTCAGACACCACGCCAGAGCCACCCCGAGCGTCCCGCCCCGCTGAGCGGATTCGACGGGTACGCACCACCGCCAGACCGTCAGCGCAACGGCCACTCCCCACAGGAACGCCAACACGCCACGCTGAATCGGCCTCGGTCCCATCGACGGTGTCGCGCACCTTCTGCTTGCAGTACTCGCGCCGCTCCCACCACGGCCCACCCCGGAGACGACGCCCGATCCCCAAGTCGTTCAACCCGCCCCGAACCGACGACGCAGCGCGTCATAGCGGAACGCAAAGCCCTCCTCCAACGACCGCAACAGGAAATCGGACGAAATCAGCCGTCCCAACAGCCCGCCCGGAGGCTCGAAGCGGATCACGTCCACCACCCGCGCACGCTGCGGCCCCAGCTCCTCGAACACGTGCTCATGAACATACGACTTCAAGGGCCCGCGAATCATCCGCTCCACGAACCGACGCGGCGGCTCCCACTCCGTCAGTTCATGAGCCAGTCGCTGCGGAAGCCCAAAGTGGTCCACCTCGAACTCGATCACCGAACCGGCTCCCAGCGTCGGCGGCGCCGACAGGATCCGCATCGTGGTGTCCTCGGGAATCAACGCAGTCAGGTTGGCCGGATTCGTCAGAAACTCGAACACCGATTCCACATCGGTGGCCAGCACGACTTCACCTCGATACTCGGGCATGATGCTCCTCTTGCTGCCGGATCACGATCGCCCTTTCCTTCGCTGCGCTGCTCCGCAACAACGGCCAGGATCGATCCCTTCCACACGAAAAACCGGCGCCGGTGCTACAGTCGGACCGGAAACGTCCCACCGCATGAACAGTTCGGAACATCGCCGTTTCCCGCGTTTGACACCCCCGCACCCCGACCTAGCGTTCCACAGAATCGAACACAGGCAGGGATTCAGGCCGTCAGACACCGTGCACGGACACTGTCGCAAACGTTTCGTTCTCGTATCGAGGGGGAAAGCCGGACATGAACCGAACGCTCAACCACCGACGCCGCCGTGGCTTCACGTTGATCGAAGTCTTGATCGTGGTCGTGATCCTCGGCATCCTGGCCGCCACGGTGCTGCCGCAGCTGACCTCGGCCAACGACGACGCCAAGTACTCCGCTCTGATCCAGAACCTGCAACTGGTCCGCAGTCAGATCGAACTGTACAAGTTCCAGCACGAAGGTCGGCTGCCCGGCCAGGCCGCTGACGACGATGCCCTGCAGCAGTCGCTGTTGAACAAGACGACGCTGGACGGCACCATCGATGCCAATGGCGAATTCGGCCCGTACATCATCGGTCAGCTGCCGCCCAACCCCTACAATGGGTTGCGAACCGTCAAGCACGTCGACACGGCTCTGAGCATCGACGACGCCGACGATGCGACCGGCTGGCTGTATAGCCGTGCCACCGGCGAATTCCGAGCCAACTCCAAGGCCGGCACGACTCCCGACGGCTCGGAACTGCTGTTCGATCAGTGATCCTCTCCGTCCCGTCGGCTGAACACAACTCCTCGCGTCACCACCACGCTGCACGCGCCGTCCGTCCTGTACGGGCGGCGTGTGCGTTCTTGCCGCCGAAGTTTTTTCTCTCCGCCCCGCCACACCGGCCGCCACCGACCGCCGGAGGCCTTCCCACCAGCGATGGCCTACGGTTGGCCGGCACCACCGCCGCCCCCACGACGGCTCATGCGTCCATCGGCCGCTGCGACGAGAAAACACCCTCACAAGCCCCCGGTGTCCTCCGGCGTTTGGCTGTGCCCGCTTCTGCGCACCGCACGGATCCACCGGTGGGCCGCAGGTTCAGACGTTCGGAAGCACTCGACCGCCGGCGTGCGCCTCCGGGTCGGTTTCGGAAGCGATCGGCGCCCCGCCGACCGCGGCTTCCTTGCAAGCCTCCACGAGAATCCCGCCCATCCGCAGCAGCTCGTGCATCCGCGTGAGCCACAACTCGCGCCGCCACGGCAGCCCGGCCGACTCGCACGCCTGACGCAGCTCACGCCGATTGAACGTGCGACAATGCCACGTCCGGCTGGTCATCACCCCGGCGAACGTGTCTTCCGTCGCCAGCAGATACAGCTTCCCTCCCGGCCGCAGAACACGCGCGATCTCGCGCAATCCCACCGTCGGATCCGGGAGGTACTCCATGGCCCAGCCGCAGGTCACGCAGTCGAATCGCCCGTCCGGAAACGGCAACCGCGTCATGTCCGCCGCGACCAATTTCGGCCGCCGACTGCGCAGACGCTGCCGCGCCCGAGCAAGCATCTGCGGCGACAGATCACAACCGACGATCTCCGCCTCCGGATGCGCATGACGAAGGAGATGCCCGAGAATCTGACCGGCTCCGGATCCAATGTCCAGGATCGCCCGACAGTCCCGGATCTCGAAACGCCCTGTGCGGAACAGCCGGCCCACCAGCGGCTCATGCAACGACAGCTTGCTCCCGATGATCAACACCGCTCCGGCCGGCCCGTCGTACAGCCTGCGAACATGCTGCCGATATCGGTCGAACTGCAACTGGCGGATGCCCTGAAACTCCGCAACCCGCCGCAACAGCGCACGCCGCCGATGTCTCCGCGCTTCCCGCTGCCGGTCACGCCCCGCCACCGACTCGCTCGAACGTCCCATTCCGCCACGCTCTCCCGGTTGTCATGCCCACCGCCCGCTCACCTTTCACAGGGCCCCTCGATCCCCGTGGTTTTTTCGGTCCCGCCGCGGAGCGAACGCGCCATCACCGCCCCGCCCCCAGCGGACGTCCCTCGCCACTTGGCACCGGCCGGTCATTTTGCCGAGTTTCCACGCGCTATCAATCGAGCCACCGCGCTTCGACCGGCACTACGGAGCCGCCGCATGCCTCCGCACCGCGATACGCCTACCCCTGCGGATCGGCGGCCGTCAGCTTGCGATCCAGGTGCGTGTAACCACCATCGACAAAGATGAGCTGACCGGTGGTGTGGCTGGAACGAGGAGAGGCCAGGAACACGACGGTATCGGCAATCTCCTCCGGCGTCGTGAACCGACGGCCCAGCGGAATCAGCCGTTCGATCGCACCACGGGCCTTTGCGGGATCGGGAAAGGTCGCCAGCCATTTCTCGTACAGCGGCGTCCAGACTTCCGCAGGAATGACCGCATTGACACGCACGCCGAACCGCGCCAGGTCCGCGGCCCATTCCCGCGTCAGCGCATTGATGGCCCCCTTTGCGGCAGCATAGCCCGACGTCCCCCCCTGACCGGTGACCGACACCTTCGAGCCGATGTTCACGATCGCGCCCCTGTGCCGCTTCAATTCCGGCAAGGCATGGTGCACTACGGCGTAGTAATGCACCAGATTCCGCCGCAACGACCGCTCGAACGCCTCGACGCCGGCCTCCAGTCCCACGCCATCATTGACTCCGGCATTGTTCACCACCACGTCGATCCGGCCGAACGCCGACAGCACGTCCCGGACGACACGAGCACACTGCTGCACGTCACACAGATCGGCCGCGAACAGGCGGCACGTTCCGCCTTCGGCGGCCAGCTCCTGCTGCAGCGCCTCCCCTTCCGGTCCCGGGCGATTCACGTTCGCCACCACCGCGCCTTCGGCGACGAATGCCCGGGCGATGGCCGCTCCGATCCCCTTCGAACCACCGGTCACCAACACCACGCGGTCGGCCAGCATCAGGTCCATCGGCGAATTCCCCGATCGCACACGGCCAGCCGATCAATCCTTCGACCGCGGCCGCACATCCTGCAGAATCGAATACAGCACCACGTTGACCGCGATCTTCACCGCATCTTCGTGGACATAGCCGGGACACACCTGCGACGCCTGCTGCTCCAGAGCGCAACTGATGTCGTACTTGCTGTAGATCACGGCCCACCGCCCGTCCAATCGCACTCCCTCCAACACCGGCTCGCCCACCACCGTCTCCAGCCCTCCCGCCGCGCGGACCCGCCGCCGCACCTGCTGCAGGTCATACCCGATGCGGACCGTGAACAGCTCGTCGTCCGGCGGGATCCGCTCCAGCGATGCCTCCGGAAACAGTTCCTTTATCAGCTGCCGGAACGCTGCATCGAACTCCTTCGAACTGCAACACGCGTCCGCAAACAGCACGTTGCCGTATTCGAGGTACTTCCGCAACTGTTCCCTTTCCGCCGGCGTGAAGCGAAATTTCGATCGACCGTGCATGTACGCCAGCGGGTATTTGAACAGATCCGGATCCGCGGGCGTCAGGTCGCGAATCTGAGGCGAAGCGGTGACGCCGGCGACACGGTTCAGCGCCACCACCAGGTTCTTCGCCGCCGAGACCGCCGTATTCCACCCGCCATCGTGCCGCAGCTTGGCGATCTGCAGCAGGCCACGCTGCACCTTGTCCGGCGTCCCGTCCTCCGGCAATACCTCCCGCTTCTCCAGCTTTTTGGGCGGCTGCCGACCGGTCGCATACGCCAACACGTTCACCCCGATCCGGTTCGCCCGGCCAATCGCCGTCTTGATCGCCACCAACCGCGCCGCCTGCCGGCCCTTGGGCACGGTCGCATCCGGAGGGTCATACCGCAGCCATTTCTCCCAGAGACACGACAGATCCTCCGGGCAATACACGAACGGCGTCCGACAACCGAAATCCACCCCCAGCAGCTCCACGCCTTCCGGATCCAGCAGGTACTCCGACCTGTAGATCGGGTGCTCCGGCGGCAACGGCTTCAATGTAGCGACCCCTTCCGGATACATCCGCGCGACCAGTTGCCGCATTCCCTCCTCGAAAGCGCCGCTCTGGCAGTTGTTGACCGCGAAGATGAAACCGCCATTGTCCAGATACCGGCGCAGCAAGTGGACCTGTTGCGCGGTCAACTGCGGTGCTTCGTCGCCCGAGACGTACAGCACGGGCGCCTGTAGCAACGCCTCGACACCGCGGTCCCCCTCCAGCCGCCGGACGTCGACAACCTGCCAGGTCACCAGCCGCGGCCACCGCGGCAACGTGCTGATCAGCTCCGTGAGGTTGTGGGCGTCGTACGGATGCAAATTCCACGAAGGACGCTCGGGAACAACCGCCCCGGCACGCCGAATGCCGCCGGTCGGAGCACCGTCACCCCGGGCAGGGTATTGGAGCTTGTTCATCAGCACAGGCGCCAAGCCCTTGGACAGAAACAGCAGCGCAAAGCTGGTGGCCAGGACCTTGTTGCTTTCAATGCCCGGCCCCGCCCACGAACCATCCCGTTTCGACTGACCGCGAATCAAGAACGCGGCCCCCTCGCGGTACCAGTCGTGCTTGCCGAAAAACCTCCGCCCGCTCAGTCGCCCGGCGCGCTCCATGCCGTAAAGGTAGTACAGCAGCCAGTTGCCGGCTCCGGGATTGTGCCCCACCGCGAAATGGCTGCCCATCCAGGCAATCGCCTTTTCCAGCCGACCGGCGTCCGGGTCGGTCAGGCCGCAGCACTTCAAAGTGCCCGCTTTGGTGACCTCTTGCGGATCACGCAACAGCGACCCGGTGATGACGAATGACGCAATCCCGGCCACCGTCATGCTGCCGGTCGGATTTCCCAAGCCGGTATAGCCCCACCCGCCACTGGGATTCTGGTACAACAGCCAATGACGCCGGGCCAGCGCCCATGTGGCCTGACTGATCGGCGCTCCGGCCAAAGCCGCTTCGCGCAGTCCCAGCACGGCGTACTGCGTGTTGCTGCGGTCGCCGCCCCCGCCCATGATCCCATAGCTCCACGCCCCCGCGTTCGGCCCCGACTTGATCTGTGCCTGTTCCAACCAGCTGGCCAGTGCCGTGATCCGAGTACGGTCCCGGTCCCACTGTCGGGCCGCCACCAGCGCCATACACGCCAGAGCGACTTCATAAGTGCGGTTGAGCGCCATCGGCGGGCGACTACGCAACCACTGCAGCGCCCGCTTCACCGGCCCTTCGTCCGCATCCATGTCCGCGTTCAGCAAGGCCAGCGTCGCCAGCGCCGTCACGCCGACCTCGTACCCGCCCGAATCACTGGACCACGAGCCATCCGCATCCTGCGACCTCACCAGAAACCGCTTGGCCGCCTCGATCGACGCAAGGACGCGTTCGACGGTCAACTCCTCCGCCGCATCCTGCCCCCATGCGCAACAAAGCGTATCCCCCGCGGGCACCCACGCCAGATTCGCCAGGACCACCAGCGTCACTGTCCACCGGTGCACACGCATCCGACGTCCGTCACTGCGGACGACCCGTTCACCGGTTTCACCCCGCCGGTACGTTCCCCGCCTCGACATCGCTTCGTCCATTCGATCCCGAACGCCCCGGACAACCCGGTCCCTTGCGCCCGATCGCGCATAAACGACTTGTCGCAAGTGCTCCGGCACCCCGAAGGCCCCCTTGCCCTCGATCGATCCGCCGCGAGTCATGCCGCCGCGCCCGGTGGCTCGTCCGCCCCCGACTCGACCGGTCCCGTCGGGTCCTCCGCGACTTCGTCCAGACCCACGGCAGACCACCGCTCGGCGCCCGTTGCCTCGCCGAGCGCACCGGGCGGTTCCGCAGGCCGACCGAACGGAATCTCGTCCAGCGACCGCATTTCGAAACTGGATCGTTCACGCAGAATCGATCCGGCGTCCACGCGCCCGAAGTACTCGCGGACCGCCCGTTCGTTCGCCAGAACGGTCTCTGCGTCACCGGAAACGATCACCTCGCCCTGGATGATCACGTAGTTTCGATCCGTGATGGCCAGCGTCTCCCGCTCGCGGTGGTCGGTCAACAGCACGCCGATGCCCCGGTGCTTCAGTCCCACCACCACGTCCTGAATATCGTTGATCGTCGTCGGATCGACGCCGGCGAAGGGCTCGTCGAGCAGTATCAGCTTCGGTTCGGTGGCCATGCACCGCGCAATTTCCAGACGCCGCTTCTCACCGCCGGACATCGAATAAGCCAGTTGCTTCCTGCACCGCTCGATTTGAAATTCATGCAACAACTGATCCACGCGATAGCGCAGCTCCTTGCGCGTCAGTTTCTGATATTGCAGGATGCAAATCAGATTCTCCTCCGCCGTCATCTTGCCGAATACGCTGTGATCCTGAGGCAGATATCCCAGTCCTGCCCTGGCCCGCTTGTACATCGGCCACCGTGTGACGTCGCGGCCATTCAGATGAATGGTGCCGGAGGTCGGGGCGATCATCCCACAGGTCATCCGGAAGGTCGTCGTCTTCCCGGCGCCATTGGGGCCGAGCAAACCGACGATTTCACCGCAATCGACCTCCAAGCTCACCCCGCGCACCGCGGTCTTCGGCGGTCGTCTGTACTGTTTGACCAGTTGCCGGCACTCCAGAATCGCCATCGGTTCCTCCTTGAACGGCGTTGCCGACGCCGCCGTCGTCTCCATCCGCAACGGAGCCTCGCTTCAGTCCTTGCCCCCTGCGCGATGGAACTCAACGGATGCGTCGCATCCGCCAGACGGTCGGGTAAAACGGGATCCGAAACGAAGCATAGTCCGTCTTGACGATCCGCCCGCCCAGCAATGTTTTGTGGTACCGAACCGGATATCCGTAGCCGCCGTTGAGGAACGGCGTTCCGTGCGGCCAGTAGACGAAAAACGCCTTACCGACCAGCGCCCGCCGCTTGACGGCGTGCCGGTGTTCCGCATCCCGAACGTTGGGCCACAACCGACTGTCGCGGCTGCGGGGGCTGTTGTCCCCCAGCATCAGGTATTCGTCCGGCCCAAGTTCAAACAGCGCCGGCCGCATCGTTTCGGCATAGGCCGCGTACCAGTCGTACGGGCTGCTCAACAACTCATACAGCCGATCCTCGTCGTTGGACTCCGGAACACCCTGTGCATCGCTGAAATAGGCCTGCCGGTCCGGCAGATGCTCACTGCGGTAGTAGATGTCGCGCTCCAGAAGCAAATGCGAGATTTCGCAGGCGATGTCGAATCCGCTGATCCCCACCGGAACAAGGTCTTCCGGCTGCGGGCTGGGATTCAATGTGGCGGGCAGCTCATAGATTCCGCCGTTCTTCAACGGCACCAATTCGTCGTCGATCCACACCGAAAGCCGCTGGTCCACGTTGGCGAAACAGATGCGATGCACTCCGTGCAGCGGATACGGTTGCACCGCGGCATCGAGCGGCACTTCGTCGTCGAAGCGGCTGAGATTGTCCGCATAGCTCAACACGACACGTCCGCTTTCGGGAAACAGCCGGCAACGGTACTTCCGCACTCCTTCGTTCAGCTCGATCAACAGAAAGCCGTCAGCCCCCGCCTGTTGAAGATCGACTTCGAACGAAATCGTCAGGTCGCCCACCCAGTACGCCTCACCCAGGCTGCGACTGCCGACCACGCCCATTCCGCCCGTGCCGGTAACGGCGTTGTATCCGCAGAAATCGCCGATCAGTTGCGGCTGCGGATTGGCCCTCAACTGTCGCCGCCCACTGTCCCTGGTCACGGCCTCCCAATCACGTTCCGTCGGCACGATGTGCCGGTAACGCAGCCAGTGCTCCGGGACGACCCGCTCCGGGACATCTTCACCGGTGATCCGCGCGGCGGCAGCCACATCGGAAGTCAGGCGATAGGCTGTCTCGTCCACTTCCCATCCGTTCGGATCGCGCAACCACCCCGCCACTCCCGTTCCATCGTCCGAGCGGCGCATCGGCGCCCATCGACGCGGCCACCCGGCCTCGATCAGCCGCTGCTCGCGGTGATCGTCGTCGTACACGAGAATCTGCAACCGCCGCTGCTTGTTCGGATCCCGCTTGCGGAGAATCCGCCGTTCACCGTCCGCCCCCACAAGAAAGACGTCACCGCGCTCGATCAGAATCGTCTCGTTCGGTAATCCCACCAGTCGCTTGATGTAATTCGTCTGAGGTTCCTCGGGATATTTGAAGACCACGACGTCCCACCGTTTCGGCTCGGTGAACTCATAAGGAAACTTGTTCACCAGAATCCGGTCGCCGGTAAAGGGCGGAAGGTCGCGCACCAGCATTGCGGCTTGATCGTCATGAACCGCGCGGTATCGGCAATTCGGACAATACGCCGTCTCGAGTCGCTTGATCAGCAACCCGGTCTCGCTGTCGATTTCGTCACTTGCCCCGACCATGTACCGATATCCGCACTGCGGACACTGCACGTCCTTGTGCCTTCCCAGCAGCGTCGGAGCCATCGAGCCGGTGGGGATGACGAACGCTTCGGCCTCGAACGTGCGGAACAGAAACGCCAGGATGAACGCCACCACGATCGACTCGACCGTCTCCCGCACCGTCTCCGGAGGCGGCTGATCGGCCGGCGTCCCACTTTGCGCTGCGGCCGGCGTCCCCGTTTGCGCCCTTCTTCGCGCGCCGCCGGCTGCCGCCGATCCGTCCGGACTGCCAGCCGCGTGTTTCGGATCGCTGGATGCCGCCGACGAGAAACCACCTGTCGGCGGATTTCCGCCGCCGCTGCCGGAACCCACCGGGTCGGCACCGGACCGCCGCCCCGCCGCCGGCCGATCCCCCTCGGAAGCGGCCGTGTCATGCTCGCTGTGCTCCAATCGGTCGCTGCTCGTCACGCTCGAAACTCCCCCGATTTGAAATTGCGAAGCTCGACCGAACCGCCTGCGGCAGCCCCGGGAAGCGGCGCTCGGTGAACCTCGCGCACAGCCGACACCGTCGCCCCGCGATCCATCCAGGCTCCCCAGGCCGCCAAAGCCGACACGGCGGCGGTTCTCCGACGGCCGGCCCACTTCGATCCCTCGGCGCGAAATCAACGAATATACCGAACGCGCCGCCACTCCGGTACGCGAAACCGCCCCGTCCAGGTTCCCAACCGCCAGCGAATCGTCCGCGAGGGCAAGTGAACGACCAATGGCCGCCCGATCAGCATCGATTCCGGAACGCCGGCACGATCCCACAGCCGACTGTCGGCCGAAACCGCCGTATTGTCGCCCAATACGAAGTACTCGTCGATCCCCAGACGCAGCGGTTGCGCACCGTGTCGCACGCCGTCCGTGCGGTAGTAGACGTCGCGGTATACCCGCAGTTCGTCGACCACGCATTCCATGCCCACCACGCCGATGTAAATCACCCGACGGGGACGGTCGAACGGACCCGAACGTCCGGAATCGGCCGCGGCGGGGCGGATCGGCCGCACCACCGGACCGCCAACGGCGTTCCCGGCGTGCTCCTCCGCACCGCCACCGTCCGCGGACGCCTCTTCCGGCGATCCAGACGCGGCTTCCAGCGTTTCGATCGCGACCGGAGAGAACAACGGGCGTCCGTCCACGCCCGCCAATACGTGGCGGTCGAACAGCGAAAACTCGATGCGGAAAACGTCGGCAGCCCCCAGAGTCCGCTCCAGTGGTGCCGACCACAGAACGCGTCCCTGGACGTCCACGGAAAGCCGGATTTCGTCCCGGGGCCAGTCCAGGGCCAGCTCGAACCAGTGGTCTCCGTCAGTCATCCGGAACAGCACCGTCCCGTGCCCATTCGTCACGCGCACTCGGGCGGTCAGCATGATGTCGCGGACCCATCGGGGGGGTAGCCGGGGCGTCCGGTTGTAATCGAGGGTATCGGTGATCGGCGCCCAATGGGACAGCTCCGCCAACCGTCGCACCGCGGCCCGCACGCCGGGGTCCGGATTGCCGGCCAGCAACGCATCCCGGACGGCCGGCGGCATCACGCCCCGACACGTCAGCACACGCCGATGCTCGTCGAAAGCCACCGGCGAAAATACAGCGTTCGGGATCCTTGGTGCCGACGACACTCTCAACGGTACGGCCGTCCGATGGGCCCCTCCGGACCGAATCCAGTGACGATAGTGGACCCACCGTATGCGTTCATCTTGCGACCGTCCGTTCGTCGGCGCCCCGTTCCTGCCGCCCATGGCTGTCCAGCGAAACCCCGACGCCGTCCGTTGCACACCGTCGGCGGCGATCCACCGCGGCTGCCAGTCGTTCCCCGTCGGCGGGGCGTAGGCGGCATCGTAGACCAGAATCCGCAAAGCCCGCTGCTCCGGCAGTGTCTTCACGACGCGTCGCCCGTCGATCCACACGTCGCCCTCCCGCAACAGCACCGTTTCGCCAGGCAATCCGACGATCCGCTTGACGAACGGAACACTCGGATCGGCCGGATTCAGAAACACCACCGGACGCCACCGCCGTCCGAGCAATTTGCGCGGCAGTTGCTTGGCAACGAGCAGCTGATCGCCGTCACTGACCGCCACCGCTCCCGCGCTGCGCTGCCGCAGGCCACAGTTGCCGCACTTCCAGCGCCACGCCTGTTCGCCGCGAGCCTCCTCGCCAACGCCCACCGCCGTTTCATACCCACACGCGACACATTTCAACAACACGTGCCGCCCCAGCAGATGCGGCGCCATCGACCCGGTGGCAATGATGTACCCTTCCACGGCATACGCCCGCAGCACGATCACCGCCATCAGCAGAAACACCAGCGACTCTGTGACCGCACGCAGCATCGCCCCAGCTCGCTTTACCGGAAGGGTTTGCCGCCCGTGACCGTCGCCGCGAGTTCCGGGCTGCAAAGCACAAGCATCAGCGTCGCGGGCGGAGCACGGCACCTCAATCGAACCGGAACCGCCCGGCAAAACCGTCCCGGCCCACGCCCACCGGACCGTCGAACCACTGCCGCGCCGCCTCGACGATTTCGTCACGATAGGCCAACCCGGTCGACCGGGGCAACACCGCCTCCATGGCCTTCGGCAAAGCCGTCTTCCACGTCCGACGACCGTCCGGCGTTCCGTCGCCTTCCACGAAGTGATCCACGACCACCGCGTCCGCCACCTCCCGCAACGCCCGGAAAAACGCCTTCGGGTCGCGGATCGGCAACAGCGGCGCCACCGTCACCACCACGAACAGCCCTCCGTCCCTCAGTCGACGGCATGCATCCAACCGCTGGCGCACCGTGTAGGCCGAACGGGGAAGCCCCGGCAGTGCGTCACGATCCGACTCGATCGATACGTGCACGCGGAGTCGGCAACATGCCGACAATTCTCTCAGCAGGCCGATGACCCCCACGACCAGACAGGAATGCGTCTGCACCACCAGTTCATCCGGCGGCGACTGCAGCATCGCGCGCAATACCCCTTCTGTCACGCCGGCCCGCGGCTCCTGTGGCGGGAACGGTTCGGTGGCGCTGGAGAGGAAAACCGAAAACGCACCTCGGTGCCGCCGCGCCCACCGTGCCTCCCGCTCCGCGTTCCGCCGATACAGATCCGCAGCGTTCTGCTTCGCCACCAGAAACCGCCCCCAGGACCGCCCCTGTGTAACGAAGACGTTGTGCCGAGCGTAACACCCCACACCACACAACGAGCCTCCCAACGCACAACCCACGTAGGGCTGCAGTGAATGCGATGTGACCGTCTTCAGATAACCGCTCGTCCGCGTCAGAATCGACTTCGCCTCCACCCACTGCATCGGTTCCCTCGTATCAACCAACATGACCAGATACCGTTCGCGCCCGCCCTTCGCTCGTCGGCGCCGGCGGCGGGCACCGACCGTTGCCATCGGCCTCTGCTTCTCAAACCGCCGCCCCCATCTCGTCTCTCGATTTCGTCCCACCGACCACGATTGACGCAATGTCCGATCCGACCTCATACCGGATGTCAATTTGCGAGGACCGGCGTCCCGCCGGCCGCCGAATGACCGCATCTGTACGTTCGGCGGCGACCTTCAACAGTGCCGCAACATTGCTGCCCCTGCCGCAGTCTATCCGTTGCTCTCGGTAACACCGAGTGACGTACAGAACTCTGGCGGCGTTTGCGGACCGATGATTCACAATTGTTACGGTCACCGTACACGTCTTTCGCACACTCCGACACAGAGAACGAACCGTTCAGGATGACATTCAGGGGCGCGTGACACTATTGGGAAATCGCTCCTGAAGCGCCCGGCCCAAGCCGACACGGTCCGTGACACCTGCATGCGACCGAGCAATCGCGTACGATCGTATTCATTGGCTGTGGTTCATCGGCAGCGGATGAATCGATCGGTGAAGAGAGCCCCCCACGCACGGTGATCGCTGCGCTTGCACGACGGCGGTCGGTCTGCAACAATCATCTTCGTGGGCTGACTGAGAAACTGAATTGCAATCCGAACACGGCTTTATCGGCAATCCGCAAAAGTTGCCTGACGTTCGGTGAATGGACGCCGATGCAACGAGAGCCCGTCGCACCTTTGCGTCGATGGTCCCGCCCGAAAACAACCGTTGCAAAACCGGTCATGCGATCGTGGCTGTTGTCACTGTGTCCGTCGCCGCAACGGCCCCGTACCGTCTCGCCGATTCGACGGGCCATACAGACCAGTTTCCGTGTCGGCGCGTCCAGCTTTCCGGTTACCGATTGCTTGTGGTGGATGAACGAGCCGACCGGCGCGGCGCCGTTCGCAGAGCAACCACGAAAAAAACGGCGTTTCCGCGCCACCCCAGAGCTTCCTTGTTCGATGAAGGCATCCCGAAGGGCCGCTTCGGATGGCGGTCGCCGGAACAGTTCTCGGAGGAACGCAAAGGAGAACCACAATGGCGGAAGAACTCTCGCTGGCTCAACTTGAAGCGTTGATCGAAAAGCGGAAACGTCAATTGGCGCGGTTGCAGGAACGTCGTAAGAAACTGGAATCGCTCCTGGAAGACGTGCAGTTGAAAATCGCCGCCATCGAAGGTCGCGTACAGCGCGGCCAGCGGCGCGCCTCGGCCGCTCGCACTGGCGCACCGGCACCCCAGCGTCGCCGGCGACGACGCACACGCAAAGGGGGGCCCGGCGGACAGGCGCTCGACAAAGTGGTCGTTGCCGTTCTCAGCGAAACGCCGGGCGGCCTCCCGCTGAAAGAGTTGGAACAGGCCGTGCTTGACCGGGGATACAAGACGTCCGCGAAGAACTTTCGTAACGTTCTGTACCAGGCCGTGTACAAACTGGGCCGTGCAGGCAAAGTGAAGCGCGACCCGGAAACCGGCCGATACAAGCTCGTGGGATGAATCTGCGCGTCGGCAACGGTATCGACCGAGGCGCATGGCATGCCCGCGAGCACCGGCGCCTGTCGTTCGGCCTAGAGCGCGCAACGCGGTCGGTGACGGCGTGCTGTTACGCGTCGGCCCTTGGCGTGCCGCCGCCGGGACGGAACTTCGATCGATGATCGGCGCCGAACGCGCAACTGTCAGAATCTGCAGCGGTGCAGCGTAGTCTGATTGACGACGCCGGCGGGTTGTCCGACGACGACGGCAAGGCTATACTGTTTCTGCTCAGGATAGTACCTGGCAGGCGGCTGCTGATGGGCATTCGGCCAACGACTTTGGAATGTTGTCGCAGCGCCTGTCTGAACGCGACGGACGCGTTTGGAGCAGGCTTGGTACGAACA
>RFHO01000174.1 GCA_003696385.1 Planctomycetota bacterium
CTCCACGGCTTCCAACCGCTCCGGCGGCTCCAGCAGCACCGGATGATGCAGGACCAGGCAATCCCGGTGCGCCCGATCGGCGTTCGGCAGCGGTTCCGGTGCCCGAAACCGACGCCGCGCGTGGATCCGGTGCAGGCCGGCGAAGCCCCGATCCAGCGCCACGCCCTCGGCCCGAACGGCGCGGGAAAACAGGTCGGCGGACACTCCCGTGACTTCCGGCACGAATCGAAAGCCGAGCTTGTAGAGGCCGGGGATGGTGACCGGGGCCGAGGGTGTTTCGCTCGTTCCCTGCAGCAGCGCTGCGGGAATCAACGGACGAAGACCGGGCACGTCCGCCAGCGCCCGGCACAGCCGCGCCGCGGCCTGCCAGCGGCGGCGATTGCGTTCTTCCAGCCGCTCCAGTTGCGGCAGCACCGCCGCGGCCTGCAGCTCCGAAAGCGGGCAGGCCCGGTTGCCTCGTTCGTCCCACAGCCGTATCCGCTGGGCACAGCCGTCGTCGTCGGTGAACACCGCCCCACCGCGTCCCGCCGACAACGTCTTGCTGCCGCCGAAGCTGACGACCCCAACGTCACCGATCGTCCCCGCGACCGCTCCGTCGATCGGGCATCCCGCAGCCTGACAGGCATCCTCGATCACCGCAATGCCTCTCGGCCGCGCGAACGCGACGATCTCGCGCACCGCCGCCACGCCTCCGTGCAGGTGCGAAACGATGACCGCCCGGGTCTTCGGCGAACAGGCTGCGGCGACCCGCCGCGGATCGATCTGCCAGTCCTCGGCGAGGACGTCCACCAGCACCGGCGTCGCCCCAAGCTGCAGGACGTTGATGAAGTTCGCCTTGAAGTCGTACGCCGCGACGATCACTTCATCGCCGGCGCGGACAGGAACGGCTCGCAACGCCGCCTCCACAGCCGCCGTCCCGCTGCACATCAGCCGAACGTGTCGGACGCCCCATTCCTCGCTCAGCCGCCGTCGCAGCCGCTCGGTGAATCGCCCCGCATACCGACCCCAGTCTCCGCTTGCGAAACAGTCCCGCAGCGCCGACTCCACCGCCGGATCACTCGGCGGCCACGGCGGCGGCCCCTGTGGACAAACCGGCGCACCGCCCAACAACGCGGGCCGATCCTCACAGCCTTCCCGCATCGATGCAGCCCCACGATCCGCCCGGGCAACGAAAATGCGGCGCCCCACCACGCGGAAGACCAATCGCGCAGGACGGGCGCCGCATGCAGACGACGCCGGACGCGGCGGCCGGTCGCGCCGTCGCTCAACCCGGGTTCTTCAGATCCGGCCCCTTGCCGAACAGCTTGCGATACCGGCCGCTGTCGGTCTTGACGTACTTGGTGAACCCGTGCGATTCCAGGTTCTTGTCCGAAAGAAGCTGCCGCTTCTTCGACGGCGTTTCGAAGTATTTTCCGCCGACGAACACCGGCTGAATCACCCGGCGAACCGGTTCGCCGGTCTCGGGATGCTTCGTCAGCGGCGGATCGGTGATCCGCTGCCGCACTTCGAAACGCTCGCCCGGCTCGCCGTTTTCCTTGATCACCTCGTACACATACACCGGCATGGCTCACCTCAGCACAAACATCGCCCGGCAGATGTGACGACAACGGTGCCGAACACCCCCACCGCGGCGCGACGCTCCGGTCGCCCCACACGCCGCGCCGCACGAATGCGACTCCCACGGCCCGCGCGCCGACCGCGAAAGCCCCGTCCGAATTATAGCCCCGCCACGCTCGCGACTCAGTTGGCCAGCTCGTAGGGTTTTTCCTTGGCCGCGTCGCCGCCGAAGGCACGTCGCAGATCGTCGACGGCAGCTCCCACCGTCCGGGCCGGTCCGGCCATCTTCAGGAAATAGTACGGCTTGTTGGGCGGCATCAGGATCACGGCGATCATGCGTGCGTTCGGCAAGGGCCGCGTCTGACGCAGAATCGGCGGCCCGACCGGCTGATTGTACGTCCCGGTGATGTCGGCAATCACGTACTTGCCCTGCGGCGATTCTCCCGTAGCGAGTTTGACCTTGCGTCCCGGCGCCTGAAACTGCGCGATCCATCGCCGTATATTCGGATCGACACCGCCGCCACTGCCGCCAAAGGACGAAACGACCAGTTCGACCTTGCCCTTGTCTCCTTCTGCGGGCGGGATATCGAACTGCGCCAGGCGCAAACGGTTCGACGGCGGCCGCTGCTTCCAGCTCTGGGGGATGACGAGTTCGATGTCCTTGACCTTCACCTTCCGCGTCTTCGGCGCTTCGGCTTCGTCCCCCAGCGTCGCACCGCTCAGCACGCCCAGACTGCAAAGCGCCGCCAGAGCGCCAAGCAGCAGCCGTGACCGCCGTCCGGAAACGGCAGCCTCGCCGGCGGACAGACGCCCCGCTCCGGTCGGGACATGGCTGCGATGGAGAAAACGTCGCGTACGGCGCAGCATCGGCACTCCTCCTCTGTGGCTGGACTCGACGGTCGATCGACAGGACGCAGCCGGTATCGTAGCGCACTGGCCGCCGTGCCAGAAGTCTCGACGCCGAACATCGCGTCCGGCATGCCGCGGCCCGTCGCTCGACTCGCCGCGAGGCACCCGCCCCACGACACACACTATGCATCCAGCGCAATCGGCCCCACACTGTGTACGAACAGCACCCGCGACAGATCACCCACCAGAGATTCCAGCCGCTCGTAAAATGCGACTTCCTCTCCCGACTGGGGTGGAGTGAAGCCCACGAAGGACACCGCCGCATCGGCCGACTGCTCGCGGATCACCGCCGCGGGATCGTCGTGAACGTACACCAGTGTCTCGGCTTCTATCCGCGCCCCATGCACCAGTGCCTGCAGATGGCGTTCCACCTCCGCGCGGCCGCCTTCCGATTCGATCACCCGAATCAACCGGATGTCATGGTCCCGCCAGCGTCGGTTCTGTCGCAGCAGGTGCGCCAGAAGCAGCATCAGAGCGCCGTTGCGGGCTCCCCGCCACCAGACGTCGATCGTGCCGCGCGGTACCGCCCAGGGATCTTCCGGGGAACCGTCGGCAATGGAGGCCTTCCGGTCCCGATCGCTCGGCACCTCTGCGTGCGACGTTTCAGCTCCGGATCCCGCAGCCCTCTCCGCCGATTCTCCCCGACTCCGGTACGCAACGACCCCCGAATCACCCGCGCGGGCACCTTCGAAACGCGCCGCCACGATGCTGCACCCCAACTTGGCGATCACTCGCAGATGTCGCCCGAACGACTCCACCGCACCCGCCGAGGTCGGCCAGCCCAACAGGACCGTGTTCGGCCGCAGCGCCCCCAACCCGTGACACTGGATCAGCGAGTCGATGCCCGCCGACAGCGTGGGTGCAACCACCACCGCCGGAAACGCGTCCAGGTCCTGATCCTCGATGAATTCCTGCAGAAACTCCTCCTGTTTCGCCCGACGATCCACCAGCTCCTCGGCGTTCCCGCGGATGATCTGGGCCAGGGTCTGCAGGCTGTGGCCGGCCGTCAGCCAGTGCCCGAACACCGGCAACCGCGGACGCAGCCCCACCGTCCCGCTCAGCGTCAGCAGAATCGGACGCCAATCCTTCGGATGCTGTTCCAGTTCGCGTTCCAGCTTCAGCAGATTCCGCCGCGTCCGTTCAAACAGCAGCCCGTAGCGCAGGTCACCCCATCGTTGTTCGATCTCGTGTGAACTGACCCACCAGTACAGGGCCGCCATCGTCCCCAGTGCCAGCAAAGCGGCCTGCCAGTCCAGCAGAAACATCACCAGCACGCACGCGGCCGCACCGGCCAGCGAAAGTGACCAGTGGTTGAATCGAAACCGCGGTCGATAGCTGGGATTCCGCGTGATCGCTTCATAGAACGTCGCCAGATTCAACGTCCCGTAGGTGATCATGAAGAACATCGTGATCACCGGAGCCACCGTATCCAGATCGGCCACCACGATACACAGCTGCGAAATCACGAACGTCAGCGCGACCGCCGCACGCGGCTCGCGACTTCCCGGCCGTGTGCGAAACACATGCAACCACGGAATCACGCGGTCATCGGCGATGGCCTGCAGGATCCGCGGCGCTCCCAGCATGCTGCCGATCGCCGATGACAGCGTGGCCGCGAAAACCCCCATGTTGATCAGCCCCGGAACCAGTGCCACCCGTTTCATCACCAGGGCGTCGGCCTTCAGCACCTCCGCGGGGGCACACCCCGCCAGACAAAGCGCCTCCGTCAGGTAGATCACAGCCGTGACCGCCACCGCGGACAATGTCCCCAGAGGAATCGAACGGCCCGGATCCGCCAGCTCACCGGACATGTTCGCCCCCGCCATGATGCCGGTCACCGCGGGGAAAAACAGCGCGAACATCGTGAAGAAGGTTTCACCTTCGCCGTACTGCGGCCCCCAATTGGTCGCGAACGTCGCCGCATCCCACCGGCCCGCAGCACCGGCGTAGAACGAAACCAGCGACAGCCCCAACATGCCCAGGATCACGTACTGGACCCTGATGGCCCAACCCGCACCGACCACCACGCACAGAAACACCGCGGCATTGGTGACCGTCGCAACCAGCGCCAGCCGCCCCGGCTCCAGCGACAGCGCATCCAGAAGAGCCTCACTGAATCCCAGCACATACAGAGCCACCGACACGGCCTGGGCAAGGAAAAAAACCACGCCGATCGACGTTCCCGACTCGACGCCCAGGCTGCGGCTGATCAGAAAATAGGCCCCGCCCCCCTGAACCCGCGTGTTCGTGGCAATGGCCGACAGCGACAAGGCCGTCAACGTGGTGATCAGCTTCGCCAGGAGAATGATCAGCAGGGCCTGCCACACGCCCGCGTGCCCCACGACGTGCCCCAGTCGCAGGAACATGATCACGCCCAGGATCGTCAACGTGCAGGGCGTGAAAACCGCGGCAAAGGTACCGAAACCCGCCGCCTTGACCGCAGGCGTATGCCTCGAGCTGCCCATGGCTTTCCGGCCGAAGATGGCAGCGCCCCGGACGGACTCCACACAATGCGAGTCCGGCACCGCAGCGCGAAGCGGAAGGCGGACGTATACCGTCCGGCGAGCCCGCTTGCAACGAGTCTGCCTTCGGCTATTCTGCCGCCGTCTTCTCCCTTCCGTTCGATCACCTTCCCGGAGGCCGGCGCCATGCCCGTGTACATCGGCATCGACATCGGTACCAGCGGAACCAAGACGCTCGCAATCCGCGACAACGGCCAGATCCTCGCCACGGCGACCGCCGCGTATCCGCTCAGCAGCCCACGCCCCGGATGGTCCGAACAGGACCCCGAACACTGGTGGCAGGCCACGGTCAAAACCGTTCGTAAACTGCTGGCGACCAAGGCATTTCGCCCTGACGAGGTCGCCGGCATCGGCCTCAGTGGCCAGATGCACGGCAGCGTCTTTCTGGACCGCGACGGGAACGTGATCCGCCCGGCGATCCTCTGGAACGACCAGCGGACGGCCGCCGAATGCGAACAGATCGAACAGGTCGCCGGCGGCCGCGATGCCCTGATCCGTCTGGTGGCCAACCCCGCCCTGACCGGGTTCACCGCCCCCAAGATTCTCTGGCTACGCAATCACGAACCACGCAACTTCCGCCGCGTGCGGAAGGTTCTGCTCCCCAAGGACTACGTCCGCTATCGCCTCTCGGGCACATTCGCCACCGAAGTCAGCGATGCGTCCGGCACGCTGCTGCTGGATGTGGCCAACCGCCGGTGGAGCGACGAACTCCTGTCGAAGCTGGAACTCGATGCGGACCTGCTGCCGCCGGTCTTCGAGTCGGAAGACGTGACCGCCGAGCTTTCGGCTGCCGCCGCCCGGCGGCTCGGCCTGCCCAAGGGTGTGCCGATCGTCGGCGGCGGAGGCGATCAGGCGGCCGGCGCCGTCGGCAACGGCATCGTCAAACGGGGCATCATTTCCGCCACGATGGGCACCAGCGGCGTGGTGTTTGCCCACAGCGACGAGCTGCAGATCGATCCACAGGGTCGCGTCCACACGTTCTGCCACGCCGTCCGCGGCAAGTGGCATGTCATGGGCGTCGTGCTGTCCGCCGGCGGCAGCCTTCAGTGGTTCCGCAACCAGCTGGGAAGCGAAGAGATCCGCAAGGCCCGACGGCTGAAGGTCGACCCGTACGTGCTGCTGACAGAAATGGCCGAAGCCGTACCCGCCGGCAGCGAAGGACTGTATTTCCTGCCCTACCTCACCGGCGAACGGACGCCGCACGCCGACCCGTACGCCCGGGCCGCCTGGATCGGGCTCAGCCTGCGGCACGGCAAGGGCCATCTGGTCCGGGCGGTGATCGAAGGCGCCACGTATGCCATGCGGGACTCGCTGGAAATCATCCGCGGAATGAATGTTCCCGTCCGCGAAATCCGGCTCTCCGGCGGCGGCGCCCGCAGCCCGTTCTGGCGACAGCTGCAGGCCGACGTCTATGGGTCCACCGTCGCCACGATCAACGCCGAAGAAGGCCCCGCGTTCGGTGCCGCGCTTCTCGCCGCCGCCGGGACCGGAGCGTACAGAAACGTCGCGCAGGCCTGCGCCGCCACGATCACCGTCACCTCGCGACGGAAACCCGACCCCAAGCTGCGCCGACGCTACAACGAGCTGTATCCGGTCTACTGCCGGCTGTATCGGGCACTGAAGGACGAATATCGCACGATCGCCGAACTGGTGCAGAAACACCATCGCTGAGCCGGCCGGCGTTGCGGCACGGCCGCCGGTACCGCGCTGGCACAGGGACGAGCCGTGCCGTCGCTCCGGGAAACGAAACGCCGGCGGAACGTCCGAGGTTCCGCCGGCGTGACCCTCCGTTTCCGCCCGGCATGCCCGCGCGCACGCGACGCGGGCATCACGTCGTCAGGCTCAGATCTTGATCTCGTAGCCCTTACGCTGCTGGCGCGCCTGCCAGGACTGCGCCTCCTTGTCGCCCACAATCTGTTCGGTCTGAGGATCCCAGGTGATCTTGCGCCCCAGGCGGATCGCAATGTTCGCGAGGTGGCACGTCGTCAGAGCCCGATGGTGCGAGGGAACGTCGCTGATCGGCTGCTTGCGCGACTTGACGCAGTTGAAGAAGTTCTCCATGTGCGACGTCGGCTCGCCACCGTAGATCTTCACGATCGCGTCTTCCGGCAGCGGATTGTCCTTCAGCTCTTCGACCGGCCGTCCCTTCAGGGCTCCGCGGCTGACGAAAAACCGCCCCTTCGTTCCTTCGAACAGGATCCCGTTGCCGTCCCGGGAGTGGCTGACGATGTGCATTTCCACGCCGTTGGGGAACATGCACTTCACGTCGAACCGCGTCGCGGTGTTGTACTGGTCATCCACCGTGGGATAGCCGTTCTTGAACGGTACCGGGTGCTCGGCGACCAGCGGCTCCACGGTGTGCACGCCCTGCCCCGCACCGTTCTGTTCGATCGCCCACTGGGCGATATCCACGTGGTGGGCGCCCCAGTCGGTCATCTTGCCGCCGGAGTACTGGTACCACCAGCGGAACTCATAGTGACAATTCGACTTGCCCCACCGGCCGCCCGGCTTGTAGCGGTAATCGGTGTACGGAGCCTGTCCCAGCCACATGTCCCAGTTCAGCCCTTCCGGTGGAGGCACCTTCGGAATCGGGCCGGACGTCGGAGCGCCGCCGATGTTGCAGGTCACCCTCTTCACTTTGCCGATCCGACCGTCGCGGATCAGCGCGATGGCCGTCAGGAACCGCCGTCCCATCTCTGTACGCTGCTGAGTGCCGACCTGAAAGACACGGTTGGTCTGCTCGAGCACGCGGACGATCATCTTGCCTTCTTCAATGGTCAGCGTCAGCGGCTTTTCGCAGTACACGTCCTTGCCGGCCTGCATCGCCTCGATGGCGATCTTGGTGTGCCAGTGATCCGGGGTGACGATCGTCACCACATCCACGTCCTTGCGATCGAGCACCTTCCGGTAGTCCTCGTAAACGTCGACGTGTCCGGGCTGCCCGTACTTCGCGCGTTCCTTCAGCGTCCGCTCCTTGGCCGCCGCAGCGTGCCGGGCGTCGACGTCGCAGACCGCCACACAATCCGAATACCGCATCGCGGCAGGACCGACCGCCCCCCACCGGCTGCCCGTGCCGATGCAGCCCAGGATCGGGCGTTCGTTCGGACTGCGAAAGTTCGCCGAGGCGTCCCGCACAGTAAACCAGTACGGCATGCTCGCCGTCGCCAACGCAGCCGTCGACTTCTTCAGAAAGTCCCGGCGGTTGTCTCGCTTTCGTTGCATGGCAGTTCTCCTTGGATTCTGGCTCACACCATCGCTCGACGCGGTTCATCGACGTTGCATCGACACGGCGACGCGTCGCCTCCGCGGCTACCGCAGAACGGTCCCGGCAACATCCCGCGATGCGGCGGCTCGCGGCCGAACGGCGCGGAAACGGCGGCACTGATCGCCTGTTCGCATTCTGGCCCGGCCGCGCGACGAACGCAACCTCCCGGCATGCCACGCCCGCCACGCCACCGCGCGCGGCCCGCCGACCACCAATCACGCGTCGACCGGCCCGACGTTCGACAATCCTTGCGGACGTCGCTACCCTACGAAGCTTCCGACAGGGTGTCATCTCGTCCATGTGCGCCGTAGCGGTGCGCCCGGGCGGGTATCGGTGTTCCACGGTGGATTGGCGTCACCAGCGGCACTTGCGAACCGGGACGTTTACGAACACGGATTTCACCATGGCCGAAAACGAAGCGCAAAACAGCACCCCCGAACAGCCCGAAACGTCCGCTGAGCCGTCGGCCGAGCAGACCACGGCCACGGAGGAAGTCGGACAGGAAACCGCAGGCGAAGCCCAGCACGAAGCCGCCGCGACACAGGGCACCGAACAGAAGCTGAACCTGCAGGTCGAAGTCTCCGATGCCGGACCGTGCCGCAAGCACGTGGCCGTGACCGTGCCGGCCGCCGACGTCAAGCGGCTGTTCGAGGAGGCCGTCGAAGAGTTCCGCCACAAGGTCGACGTGCCCGGTTTCCGCCGCGGCCATGCACCGGCCACGCTGATCATGCGACGCTTCCGCGACGAACTTTCTGCCGAGATCAAACAGAAGGTCCTGCTGGAAAGCATGGAGCAGGCCGCCGAACAGGCCCAGATCGAACCGATCGATGAGCCCGACATCGAACTGGAGAATCTGGAAATCCCGGAGGAAGGCGACTTCTTCTACGAATTCGAAGTCGAAGTCCGGCCGCGGGTGGAACTGCCGGACTTCTCCGAGTGGACCCTTGAGCAACCTTCCACGGAAATCAAGGATGAGGACATCGACCACCTCGTGGAGCTGTTGCTGTCCAACCACGGGGAGTTCGTGCCGAAAGACGGTCCCGTCGAGCCCGGGGATTACGTCGTCGCCACGATCACCATCCGCTACAAAGGCAAGGAACTGGCCAAGCTGCACGACCAACGCCTGCACGTGGTCAGGGAACTGCGGTTTCCCGACGCGACGCTGAAAGAGTTCGACAAGCTCCTGCAGGGCGCCCTGCCGGGAGACAAGCGCGTCGGCCAGGCACTGGTGTCCACCGAAGCCGACCTGGTCCCCCTGCGGGGAGAGGTGGTCGAAGTCGAGTTTCACGTGATCCAGGTCGAACAGCTGAAAAAACCCGACCCCAACGACTCCGAAACCCTCAACCGTCTGTTCGGGGTCTCGTCCCTGGACGAACTGAGGGAGCGTTGCTCGACCATCATCCGCAACCGCCTCGAGTACCAGCAGCGTCAGGCCATCCGCAAACAGATCCGTGAGAAGCTCGCCGCCTCGTCAAACTGGGAACTCCCCGAAAAGCTCGTCCGAAAGCAGGTCGAGAACGCCATGCACCGCGAGCTGCTGGAAATGCGGCAGGCCGGTTACACTCCCGAGGAAATCGCCGCCTACGAAACCAGCATCCGCCAGCGTGCCCTGACCACCACCCGCAACGCCCTGATCGAACACTTCATCCTCGACCGCATCGCCGAGGACAATCAGCTCGAGCCGACCGACTCCATGATCGACATGGAGATCCTCAACATGGCCTTCTCCTCCGGAGAAAGCCCGCGGCGCATCCGCGCCCGCCTGTTCAAGTCCGGCGTGATCGAAAACCTGGCGGCACAGCTTCGTGAGCGGATGGCGGTCGACTGGATCCTTGAGCGTGTCCAGACCAAGGAGGTCCCGGCGGAATCCCTGTTCGGTGAAACGGACGTCGAAACCGTGGACACGCCGATCTGCACCCAGCAGGCCGCCGCCCGGCTGGCGGCCGAGCAACCGACGGCGCCCGCCGGCTGAACTCAACACCGGCCGGTCACACATTGGAGTCGCGAGGGCTCTGGGCCTCCGCGGCGGAACGAACAGGGCAGGCCACGGGCGAGTGGACGTCGTTCGGCCCCGCGGCCGTCGTTGCCCGCCGTCACGGTCAATGCTGGAACAGGAATTCCTTCGAGTTCAGCAGCGCCCACGCAACGTCTTCGATCGCCGCACGCCGGTCATCACTGGATTTGATGTGCCGCAATGCCGCTTGCAGCTCTGCGGGCGCCGGATGTCGGCAAACGGCCGCCAGATACAACTCGTCGACGATCTGCTCGTCGGTCTTGCCCTCTTTCAGAAGCCGCGCGATGCGACCGTTCTCCGCACGCAGCTTGTTGTGGATCAGAGGCCCGTTGATCATCTGCAGAGCCTGTGAGAGGTTCGACTCGTTCGACCGCTCACACTGGCAGGCCATTTCTCGCTGCGGCTGACCGAAGACCTTCAGGAAGTAGTGATCCTTCGGCGGCTCGACCAGCGCCACCGCCCTGGTCCCAGGCGGGTAGCCCGGAAAGTTTTCCGGCACTCCCGTGACCTGGCAGATGGCGTCCAGCAACTGTTCGGCGGCCAGCAACCGCGTCATGGCGTGCGAGTGGTAGATCTCGTCGTCCTGATTCAATGGCGTCGTTCGTGCGCTGAGCTGATACACGCGGCTGTTGACGATCGTCCGGATGATCGGCTTGTGGCGAAATCCGCCTTCCACGAAGGCCTTCGTCAATGCCGCCAGCAATTCTTCGTTCGAAGGCGGGTTCGAATCGCGGAAATCGTCGACCGGATCCACGATGCCGCGGCCCAGCAGGTGACCCCAGATGCGGTTCACCACCGACCTGGCAAAAAACGGATTGTCCGGAGCCGTCAACCACTCGGCAAACACCCGGCGGCGATCGACGTCCGGCGGAACGTCCACGTCGCCCTTGAGCAGCAGATGGACCTTCATCGTCTTTCCCGTTCGCGGCTGCGTGATCTCACCGGAACGGGCCGCAAAAATGATTTCGTCCTCTGGCAGCGGCCCCGGCTTGCGGGCCACACGCGCGAATGCCGCCGCAATGCCGTAGTAATTGTCCTGCGTCCACCGCTCGAACGGATGGTTGTGGCACTTCGCACACTGGATGCGGATTCCCAGGAACAACTGCGCCGTCGTTTCGGTCGCGTCCGTCGGATCCCGGCTGATCCGCCAGTAGCCCGCCGGGGGATTCTCCAGCACGCTTCCCTGAGCGGTCAGCATTTCGAAGGCCATCCGATCGAACGGCCGGTCGTGCAGCATCGATTCGTAGAGCCATTGATAGAACTTGTACAGACCGGCCGTCTTCAGTTTCGCGCCTTTGACCCGCAGGACGTCGGCCCACTTCAGCGCCCAGAACTCGGCGTAATCCGGACTCTCCAGCAACCGATCGCACAGCTCCGCCCGCTTCGTCGGCGACGTATCCTCCAGAAACCGCAGCGTCTCTTCGATGGACGGCAGCCGGCCGGCCAGGTCCAGATACACTCGCCGCAGATACTCCTCGTCCGTGCACAGCTCCGAGGGCGGAATCTGCAGCTGTTTCAGCTTCTGGAAGACGTAGTGATCGACGAAGTTGTTCTCTGGCGGGTTCGGCCAGGCGAATCCCTCCACGTCCTTCAGAAATGTGATGTGCGCCGTGGTCATCTTGTCCAGGTACCGCGCCAGAATCGCCGTTTCGCCGCGGCCTTCGCGACGCACCAGCCCGTCGGCCGAAACGCGGCCGACCGATTCGGCGGACGATTCGAAGACCGTCAGCGCAGTGAGATCTTCCCGATGCCCGTCGCTGAAGAGCCCCTCCACACGGAGTTGCTGCCGGTCGGCACCATCGTGCAGCGTCCGCTGCTGCGGAAAGATCTCGATCCGCTCCAGACGCGGCGTTTCGGGCGGTTCCACCGGCATCCCCTGATCGATCCACGCCCGCAACACCCGATGCACGGCGTCGCCCTTGCGCATCCGCTTGCCTCCACCGTGGGCGATCTCCATCAGAGGCTTGCGGAGCACCAGACTGCGGTCGGGTTCGAACACGTTCACCCGCCGACCGTGAAACTCACGTCGCAATGTCATCAGATCCAGGGCTGGATCGTATCCCCGCAACGACAGGCGGAAGCCGCCTTTGCCCGAGGGCGATCCGTGACAGGCCCCCATGTTGCACCCGGCCTTGGTCAGCGCAGCCAGAACCTCTGTGTGAAACCGCACCGGGCCATTCGCGTCCATCCCCGTGACGGTCACGCGGGTCTGGGCCGTCCGACCTTCCACCTCCGCGACGACCATCGCGGTTCCGTTCGCCAGCGGCCGCACACGTCCGTCCTCGACCGCCACCACTCCCTCCGGCTGTGCCCGCCACACCGCGTGTCCCGTCGCGTCCAGCTCCCGGCCCGAGTCGAATGTGGCCGTCAGCACCAGTTGGCAGCTCGCCCGCGGACCACGAAGCTCGGCCGCGTTCGGCACGAGCGACAACCCCCGCAAACGCCCCCACTGGGGCCCCAGCGACGGCAACGTACCGGCCTCCTCGGCATACGCCGGCAAGGCGGCCGCTATCAGCAGGCCGAAAATCAGCAACACCAACGCCCGGCGGCTCTCCCTGTCGCCGCGACGAACCCACACGGTGTGTGTCCACCAGCCGTTCATGATCGCACCCTGAACCTTCCGTTTCGCTTCGATCTGTCCCCGCACCGCGGCCGACCTGGTCGCCCACGTCGGCTCCCTGCACGGACCGCACTCGCACCGGGCACCATGCCGCGGGCGGCTGAAGCACGGTCCGCGTCGGTCGCAAACATCCAAAGCCGCCTGGTGATTTCCAAACCGGTGCGCGTCGCTGCGCGCGTTCGTCATCCTCACCCGGCCCGCTTTCAACGAACGACGGCCAAGGTCGGGCCGTCGGCCTCGATCGCGACGTTGTTCTTCCCAATGCTCACGGTCGCGCGGACCCTCAGGCGTGTCGCCGCTGCGGCCGGAGCGTCCGCTGCAACCTCTACCGGCAGATCGACCGCCGATGCCTCCGGCGGTACCATCCGCCGCACTGCTTTGACTCCTTTGGGCAACCCCACGAGTTCCACCTGCAATGGACCGGTCAGTCCCGGACTGCGGTCCAGCTCGACATGAACGACGGCCTTTTCGCCCGGCTTCAGTTGCGGACGATCGATTCGCGCCTGCAGGCGGAGCGTGGGACGCACCGTCACCGTGATCGGCGGAGCGGCCTGCAGGACAGTCGTCCGGTTTTTGGCTTTCTGCACGGCCGCCAGAATCACGGTGTATCGCCCTGACGGCGTCTTGTCGGTGGCCGAAATCGTCACCGTCGCCTCGCTCTTGCCCTTGGCGAAACTGGCCGCCTTGATCGTCAAACCGCTCGGCAGCCCCCCCTTTTCGGGTACCAGCGCCATCGTGATCGGCGCGTCGAATTTTTCGTCACGCCGCGCTCGCAGCGTCACGTTCCGGCTCAGTCGCTGTCCCACGGTCACTTCCCGGTCGGAAACCTCCAAAGCGAACGGTTGCGGCTCACCCGCCGCGACGTATTGCACGTGCGTCACCGCCGGTACGGGCCATTTCAGTCCCGTGACGTCCTGCCAGCCGCGCAGGGCCGTTGTCGCCACCGGCACCTTCGCACTCCCGTCAATCGGCTCGGCAACGATCCGAAACGCTCCGGCGGTACCCGCCGGCGGCGATTTTGCCTCGATCGTCACCGCCGATGCCGCAACTCCCGGCGCCACCAGCGTCGCCGCACCGGCGAACCCGGACGGCAGATCCACCGCGCGCAACCGCAAGGCACCGGAATACCCGACACGATCGATCTGCACCGGAATCGCCGTCAGAGTACCGGGGGCCACGTTGGCCGAAACCACGGCGGCATCCAGCCGCACTTCCGGCCGCGAGCGCGCGATTCGCAGACGATAACCATGCATCACGCTCCCCTCGCCGCGCAAGTCACCGACGATCACGCGGTACGTCCCGTCCGCCGGCAGCGTGGCCCGCAGCGTCGGCTTCGTCACGCCAATGTCCTCAACCGCGGCCAGAACCTTGCCCGAACCGTCCACCAACTGCAGGTGCAGCAACGTCGGAAGGTGCGCTTCGCGAGCCGCCGCATCGATTCGCACCACCGTCCCTTTCGCTCCCGCAAAAGCGAACGTGTCGCGGTCTCCCGGCTCGGCGAGCGTCCCGCTGACACCCACGTCCAACGGCACGAGCTGCGCCGTTTCGGACGTATCGTTCGGTTCGTGCTCGACCAACTCGGGAACGCGCCCCACAGCCACGTATGCCGTCGCCGATGGCGTCTGCTCGCCGCGTTTGGCGGATACCGGCAACCAGATGCCCCAGCGGTCCGTCGCCCGCACGACAGCGGGCAGCAGCTCCGGCTCACCCGCAAAGCGGACCGTCGTCGTCTGCTCGGCCGGCACACCCAGAGGCTGTGGAACGAAAGCGACCGGAAAATCACCCACCCGCAGAACGAAGAAGTGCTGCGGTCCGCCCTGATACCGAATGTCGCGCAGCTCCACGAAGTATTCGCCGTCGGCGGGCAACGTGACCAGGAACCGACAATCGCCCGAAAGTCCCTGTGTGTCGTCCGCATAGGTCACTTCGTGCCCGCCCGCGTCAAAGATCCGCAGCAATGGGTCCAGAGCCGACCCGAGGCGACGGGCCACCACCTCGAACGCCATCTTCTGCCCGGCCTTCCCGGCAAACTTGAAGTAATGCCGGCTCAGATTGCCCACCACACCCGAAACACAGCTCCCCGCGGGAATCGACTGTGCCTTCGGCAGCTGCGTGTTGTCCGCCGACTGCGTCACGACCGCCAACCGATCCAGCACCACCAGCGCCGGCGGCGAGGCCCCACGCGGTCCGACCACGGCCACCACGATCGGTCCGGCCACTGCATCCGTCGGCACCTGGACGTCGAACACCACGTGATCCGCCGCCTGCCCGTTGTTCGCCACACCGTCGGCCAGCCGCGCTTCGGCGTCTCCGAGCACCAGCAAGCGCGTGGCCCCTTGCAGGTTCTTCCCGCGGACAGTCACGCGTTGCGTCGTGCCGATGGTCCACGCACGCGGCTGGATCGAAGTCACAACGGGCGGGGCCGCCGACACGGGCGACGGCGCCGCCAGCAGCACCAACGCGGCGCAGCAGGCCATCGACGCCGCGGCAACAAAGGCCGCGCTGCGAAAGAATCGGATCATGGCACCCGGCATCTCGAGGCTGGAACAAACGCGGGCATGCACCGCGAACAGGAAGGCGTCAGCGGCACGACGTTGCAGGTTTCGTTTCGAGTGGGGACGCGTCCCGACACGCCCCGTCGGGACGTCGCATTCACGGGTCTGCATGCGTTGCTATGATAGCCCCGCCGCGCGCAATGCGTCAAACCGCGCACACCGTCGCTCGGCAGAAGCCGCCGCGGAGGGTACGATGCGCCGGTCACCGCCAGCAAACGGCAGACCGGCCCCCCTCTGGCCGGTCGCCTTCCTCCTCGGCTCTCGACGGTTCCTTCGTCCGGAGCGACTCCGGCCGCACAACGATCCGTCGCCTCCGGCCGCTGCGGCGCATTCGCCGGGCTGCATGCTGTCATCACCTTGGGAGCTCGAACGATGAAGCGTTACCTGCCTCACGCCGCCCCGTCGGGTCGGGCAATCAGCCGTCGTCGGATGCTGCAGGCCTCGGCGGTCGCGGCCGGGTGGTTCGTGGCCCCGCGTCCGTTCGTGGACGCCGCGGAACGTTCGCCCAACGAACGCCTGAACATCGCCTGCATTGGGGTCGGTGGACGGGGCGCCGCGAATGTTTCGGCAGTATCCCGGCACAACCTGGTTGCCTTCTGTGACGTGGACCAGAAACGGGCGGCCAAGACCTATCAGAAATTCCCCGGCGTACCGCGGTTCGTCGATTTCCGGCAGATGCTTCAGAAACTCGAAAACAGGATCGACGCCGTGGTCATCAGCACGCCCGACCACACACATTTCCACCCGGCACTGATGGCCATCCGGATGGGCAAGCACGTTTACCTCGAAAAGCCGATGGCCCACTCGGTTTGGGAAGTCCGTCGGCTCACCGAAGAAGCCCTCAGGGCGAAGGTTGCCACGCAACTGGGCGTTCAGCGGCACACGCTGGACAATGTCCACCGCGTCGTCGAAATCGTGCAGTCGGGAGTCCTGGGAACCATCCGCGAAGTACACTGTTGGATCGGCGGTTCACGCGGCATGCCGCCGAAGCCCACCGAGTTTCCGGCTGTTCCCGAACACCTCGACTGGGACCTGTGGATCGGGCCGGCCCGCTACCGCCGCTACAGCCCGGCCTACGCACCGTACAACTGGCGTTTCTGGTGGGACTTCGGTACGGGCGAAACCGGCAACTGGGGGTGCCACATCCTCGACATCCCCTTCTGGGCGCTCGGGTTGAAATATCCCACGCGGGTCGACGCCTCGGGACCGCCGGTGGATCCGGACAGGTCCCCCAAATCGATGAGTGCGCGGTTTGCGTTCCCCGCCGGAAAGGATCGTCCGCCTGTCACACTGCACTGGTATCACGCGGCCAAGGGGCCAGAGATCCTGCGCCGTCTGAACCTGCCCGCTTCTGGCAACAATACCCTGTTCATCGGCTCGGAAGGAATGCTGCTGTGCGGCTTCTCCAAACGCGCCCTGTATCCGAAGGACAAATTCGCCGCGGTGAAGATCGACCGGACCATCCCCGACTCCCCCGGCTTCCACCAGGAGTGGCTGGACGCCTGCCGCGGCGGCCCACGCCCGAGCTGTCACTTCGATTATTCCGGACCGCTGACCGAAACCGTGCTGCTGGGCAACGCCGCCTACAGGGCACGCGGCGGCTTCGACTGGGATGCCGCCGCTCTGAAAGCGTCGGGCAACGACCGAGCCGCGCAGTACCTCACGTCCCACTTCCGCGAGGGATGGGAAGTGGCCTGACCGTTTCGCAATGCAACGCCCCCGCTGAGCTTCTTCGCACCGCACACTCGACGCATGAAGTACGCACTGGTGATCCCCGACGGAATGGCGGACGAGCCGCAACCGGAGCTGGGCGGCCGCACACCTCTTCAGACCGCCAGCGTTCCGTTCATGGACGAAGTGGCCCGCTGCGGGGTGGTCGGCCGAGCCGATCACGTCCCGCACAGCATGCCTTCCGGCAGCGACGTGGGCACGATGAGTCTGTTCGGCTATGACCCGCTGCGCTTTCATACAGGTCGCGCACCGTTGGAGGCGGCCGCCCAGGGAATCGTGCTGGAACCGGAAGACTGGGCGATCCGTTGCAACCTGGTGACCATCGAGCAGGGGCAGATGCGGAGTTTCACGGCCGGCCAGATCCGGTCGAGCGAAGCGGCGGAATTGCTGGACCGGCTGCAACAGGCCCTGCCCGACCGATTCGGATTGCGCGCCGAACACTGGCGTTTCGTTCCCGGAGTCAGCTATCGGAACCTGCTTTTGTACCGCGCCGGTGGAACGCCGGCTCCTTTCGGTCCGGATACACGCACCACCCCGCCGCACGACGTGACCGACCAGGACGTCGGCCCCTTCCTGCCGCAGGGCCCCGGCAGCGACGTGCTGCGGGAGCTCATGAAACTCAGCGAAGAACTGTTCGCCGAAGCCGAACCCAACCGTCGGCGCGCAGCGGCGGGAGAACTCCCCGCCACGTCGGTCTGGCTGTGGGGGCAGGGACGGGCACCGCAGCTGCCCCCATTCGTCGAGCGATTCGGCGTGCGCGGAGCGGTGATCACCGCCGTGGATCTGCTCCGCGGCATCGGACGGCTGATCGGATGGGAGGTCATCGAAGTCCCCGGAGCAACCGGCTATCTGGACACCGACTACGCAGCCAAGGGGCGCCACGCCGTTGAGGCTCTCCGCGACTTCGATCTGGTCGTCGTTCACGTCGAAGCCACCGACGAAGCGTCCCACGAAGGCGACGTGAAGGCCAAAATCGCCGCCGCCGAACAGATCGATCGCCATATCGTCGGACCACTGCTCGAAGCGCTTCGCCGACACGGCGAATACCGGCTGATGGTCTGTCCCGACCACCCGACGTTCCTCCGCACCAAGACGCACTCGCACGGCTTCGTGCCCTTCGGGATCTGCGGCAGCGATCTGTCGGCCGATGCGTGCACCAGCTATGACGAAGCCGCCGCCGAGGCGTCGCCGCTGGTTTTCCAACGGGGCCACGAGCTGATGCCGTTCTTCCTCGGCACTCAGCAAGCCTGATCCCAGGCAGTCGGCCGATCGCGGGCTGCGCGACGGCGCGATCCGGAAATTCCCGACAACCGGGGAGCGAACAATGTCCGAACCGAAGGATCCGACGCTTCGGGTGACGGATGTCCTCCTCCGCGCTATCGTGCCCGTGGTTGCCTTCGGTATCGCGATGCCTCCGGCGACCGCCTTCGGCGCGGCCGCCGACAAGCCGGCCGTCGGCCGTCCCGGCGTTCGCATCATCGGCGTACCATGGCGGCGCCACGCCATCGACGCGTCTTCGCGAGGTGCCGACGGTGTGCGACTGCTGGACATCGACGGGGACGGCGACCGCGACGCCGTATCGGCCTGGGAAGAAGGCGGATTGGTGCGGATCTACCGGCATCCACCGGCGGCGGCGTGCCGGCATCCCTGGCCGGCAGTGACCGTCGGACGCGTCGGCTCGCCCGAAGACGCGGTACTCGTGGATCTCGATCGCGACGGTGCCGTCGACGCCGTGAGCTGCTGCGAAGGCCGTACGCGTTCGGTCTTCTTGCACCGCGCTCCCGCACCGGCGACCACACCAGCCTACTGGAATCCGCGGCGCTGGCGGACGATCTGTCCGTCGGCGACCAAGGACCGCGGGATGTGGATGTTCTGCGAGCCGGTCGATGTGAACGGCGACGGGCGCAGCGAACTTTTCGTCGGCGCCAAAGGTGCCGGCGCCGTGATCGGCTGCCTGCAAAGCCCGCACCGCGTCTGGGACCCCGCCACATGGCATTTCCGCGAACTGCATCGCGTGGGTTGGGTCATGTCGCTCATCGCCGCAGACCGCGACGGCGATGGCCGAATGGACCTGCTCGTCAGTGACCGCCGTGGGAGCACGTCGGGCGTTTTCTGGCTGCTCGCCCCGAACCGATCACCGCGCTCCGGCGGCGGCAACCACGCCTCGGCGGCAGCTCGGCGGATGGACGTCTGGCGCCGCCACGACGTGGGCGCCTTGGGCGAAGAAGTGATGTTCCTCCACCTTGCGGATCTGGATCGTGACGGCACGCCAGAAGTCATTGCGGCGATCCGCCCCCGCACCGTGGCGGTGTTCCGTCGTTCGGGCAGCGGCCATGTGTGCCACCGCGTCGAACTGGCCACGGAAGCCATCGGAACGATGAAATCCGTTCGCATCGCCCGGTGGGGCACGGACGGCCGCCCCCGGGTGGTCGTGAGCTGCGAGCACGCCGATGGCATGCGCCGCGGTGTTTTCTGGTTCTTCTGGGACGAAATCGATCGCTCCGAACTGCTGCTGCACGACATCAGCGGCCCGGTCGGCGTGAAATTCGACCTTCTGCAACTGGACGACGTGGACGCGGACGGCGACCCGGACGTGCTGACCTGTGAAGAACGCACGAACCTCGGGGTGCTGTGGTACGAAAATCCTGCCGTGCGCGCCGAACGGACGCAGCACTGACAGGCCACGCGTGTCGTTTTGCGCTTGATCACCGATCCGCCGGCGGCACGGGAGGAAACGCGGGCGGCAAGCCGGATTCGTTCGCCGGGCGCCCTGCGTCCGCCGAATCCCGCGCAGCGCCGGGCTTCTGCTCGCGTGTCGCGCCCGCGGCATCTGCCTCCGCCGTGGAAGCCGGGCTCAGCCTCCCATCGGCCCGGTCTTGCGGCCCGGCAGCGATCCGGTCGGGTGCGCCGCCGCGCGCCGGATCGAAGAACACGTGCTCTTCGAAATACGGCGCCGGTGCCGGCACAGATGCATACGGATCCGCATCGCGGCTGATCCACGGAACCGGTGATCCGGCGAACAGCAGAGCGTTGCGGTAGATCGTCCCCGACTGGAACGGCCCGGCGCCCATCAGCCACGTGTCCTTGGCCGTACTGCGGCCTTGCATGATCCCCGAGATCCAGACCGGCCGGCCCGTTTCCCGTTCGTACGCGAACACCGCGAGCTTGGCCACGCCCAACTGCGAGTTGCGCTTGAGCACGGCGATCTCGGGAATCGGCGGCAGAGCCGGCAGAGAGGGAATCAGGCTGGAAGCGACCGTCGTGGCATTCGTGGCCGGAATGCCGTACAGCACCTCGTGGGAATCCGTCCCCAGGCTGCCGACCCGCACCTCCACGACGAACTCCGCCGTATCGGCTTTGGGCTGCAGAAGACATCCGGAAGCAATCAGATGCTGACGGATCGAACTGATCACGTACTCGGCATTGACGAATCCAATCGATTTCACGTGCTGTACAAACGAGTTGTCCACATACACCTTGCGGCCCGCCAGCACACGAAAGTCGATCTGCGCAACGGCCCGGTCGACCGCATCCGAAACCAGCAACTGTTCGCTCGCCAGCCGTTCCGAGGTCGTACCGCACCCCGCAACCAACAGCGGCAGCAGCGCTATGGCCACCGCCATCCGTGCCAAAGTGACGCGCGTCGCCGTTCGGCGTTCGCCATCGGCACCCACGTGCCTTGCACCGACTCCGCTCATCACCGTCTCCAACCACCGCACGAGCAACTCCGGATATTCCTCGCACCGCCTCGCAGCGGCCATCGGAAAGCGGGCATCCCGTTCGCGCCGGCCTCCGCCCCGCGATACTCTGCGCCGGCCACGCAAAGCCGGCCGCACCGCCCGGCGATCGCTCGATGACAGCCGACAAACGCTCTGTTGGACACGGTCGTCCGCCGGCCCGACTCGGCTGCGACCCCGCTCTGTTCCCAAATCGAGCGGTCGATCCGAGGCCACACCCGGGCGTCTCTGCGACGGAACGCCGCCACGGGAAGTTCGACGA
>RFHO01000175.1 GCA_003696385.1 Planctomycetota bacterium
CGGACCAGACGCACGTACGGTTCGATACACGCCTTGTTGCCGATGCCGCAGAGCGAATACAGATTGGGCACGTTGTCTCCCGCGGTGAGGAGTACGTGGGGCTCGTCACGTTCAAGGGCCGTCAGCGCCACATGGCGGTGCCAGTTGGCGACCACGGCGGCGCGGAACTCGTTGCCGAAGGGCAGACGCAGGACGGTCGGCTCCGTCGCGGTTTCGCCCATCCGGACGCGGTACCGCAGGCTGGTCTCTTTGACCGGAGCCGCAAGCGGGATCCGGACCCGGTACGGGTTGCCCTCTCGACGCGGCTTGAAAACCTCGCGGCGGCCGCTGGGAAACTGCACCGCGACCTCTGGCAGCCCGTGGCCCTGGGCCGCAATGTTGACGACCACGCTGTCGAGTACCGGGCGGTCACAGGTGATCCACACGGCTCGGATGACATCGCTCGCCGGACACGGCGACAGAAGCAGGCCAAGCACCACGATCGACAGACTTCTCGCCGCATGGCAATGCATCTCGGGGGCCTCCTGTACTGATTCGCGCCGGCCATTCCCGGGTCAGGAACACAGGCCGATTCGCACGGGACGATTTACGGCCTGTTCGAGGTGGCGACGCGCAGTCCAACGATCTTCGAAAAAGTGGTTTCCGGGCGAGTTGACGCCGTCGCTCACGATCGTAGCATTCCGTCGAAGCGCCGATTTGATCTCTCAGCTTGCGGGCGCTTTATAAATGCCGCTAAAGCGAGGGGAACAGCAAGCACGCTTGTGACCCGCTTTGGCGCATGTCGAGCGGGTTTTTTTCGTGCTTGCGGTTCGGGCCCGAGCGTTCGGGCGTCGCCGATTTAATCAGCAACTTGCAGGGCGACTCACAAATGCTGCTAAAGCGCTGCCGATCCTGCTTCGCCCCCAGGGATCCGGCCGCGCACGTCGGCCGGGGGCGAGGAGGAATCGGAAATGCCAGGAGCAATGATTTTCTTGAAGAGCGAGCCCGAACCGGACAATCCGTTCGTCGAGCAGATGCGGGAGTACACGATCGACGAACTGGTCCGGGCTTTCAACCACCAGGTTCGCTCGCATGGCTTTGTCAGGGCACGGGGCCAGCACGCCCACGCGTTGTACTGCGAACTGCGGCGCCGTGGCATCGACATCAGTGAAGTCTCGCCCGAGCCGCTTGCGATTCGGTTCTGGCAATTCGTCGAGTACGACCCGGTAGAGCACAAATTGCGGATCGTGCCCGACGACCCCGCACCGCCAGAGCCGGACCCACGGATCCGCCGCACGTAGTGCGCGACTGCGGCCGGTTTCCCCCGCCGATGGAGGACGCCGCGGCGGGACAAGTGACCTCGGAAGCCGGGTGCGGATGCCGGGAAGAAGCACCGGCATCTGCGCCCGTTTTTGCTCCGGTGCGTGCCGATCCACTCCGACTCAAGCCCACGGAAACGGCCGGCCGGCGCTCGGGGGGCTCACGAGTCGGCCGGGAGCCGCAGCGACCGGAGCACTTCTTCGGCCGGTGTCTCCGGAAGGACGCGGACGACGTGCGGCGTTTCGGAGGGATCGAAAGGTTCAAACGACGCCAGTTGCTGTTCCAGCACCTCGAGCGTGGCTTCCGAGACTTGGTCCTCGCGCGCTCGCAGCCGGCGCCTGCACTCCTCCGGTGGAGTGTCCAGCCAGACGATGTGGAACGGGATGCGACGCCGAGCGGCCAGTTCCTGGAAACGAAGCCGTTGCCAGCGCTGGAGGCATGTGGCGTCGACGAGTACACCGAAGTCCGCGTCGAGGATTTTCGCGGCGAGTGCGTGGAGCCGTGCGTACGTCTGCTCGGTGGCCGACGGCGCGTAGATTCCGGCGTTCAATCGCGATCCGCTGTGTGCGTCGCGCGGCAGGCCGAACAGCCGTTTGCGTTCGACATCCGAACGAATGCGGATCAGTCGCAGATTCTCCAGTAACCGTTGGCCGCAGGTGCTCTTGCCGCTCGCGGACACTCCGCACAACACCACCACGCGCGGCGCAGACGGGCGACGTGCACGCAGCGCCAGGTCGACGTACTCGGCCACCGCGGCGGCCTGTTCGAACGCATCGTCAGGGTCCAACCGCATGCCGCTGCCATGACCTCCCCGCCGGAACCGATGCGGCTGTTTCGCACTCGCCGATGCGCCGGCACCGCCGGTCGCAGTCTCCCGTCCCTCCGCTCGAGTCTGTAGTTGCTCCGGAACCTGTTGTCGCCAGCGCAACGCAGCAACCTTGGCCCGCACCAGCGACCGGTAACAAATGTAAAACGGAAGAATCTGCAGATGCTCGTAGTCGCCGGTGTGTTCAAGGTAGCGGTTGAGTAGGCGGAATCCCCAGTCCCAGCGGCGATGGTCGGCGAAATCCATCACGGCGAAGGCGACGTCGTCCAGAACGTCGATCCACCGAAACGCCGGGTTGAACTCAATGCAATCGAACATTCGCACGCCTTCCGGCAGCCGCACGATGTTGCGCAGGTGCAGGTCTCCGTGGCATTCCCGCACGAATCCGTTGTCCCGACGGCGCTGCACGACAGGCGCCAGTCGCGGGAACGCTGCGGCATGCCACTGTTCCAAAGTCCGCAGACGATCTGCCAGGGGCGGCCGTGACGCTTGCGGACTGTCCGAGGAGTCGGCTGGCGGAGGCGTTGCGGGAGGGAGCTGCGGCACGGTGTCGCGCAGGGTGGCGAAATTGTCCTCCATCGCCGCTCGGAGGATCTCGGGAGTGCCGTAGGGCGCGTCCGAGGGCAGGACGTCGATCGACCGGTGAAACAGAGCCACACGGTCCGCGAGATCGTCGACATCCGCATCCGTCAATCGTCCGTCCCGCAGCCGGCGGTCGAACAGCTCCCGCTGGTCGAATTGCCGCATCTTCACGGCATATTCGATGGGCTCGGCGGGCAGCGCTGCCGTCTGAGCCGGAACGAGCACCGACGGCCCCACGGCGACGGCGCCGTCGTCGCGGGGAACGATTGCCACCACGTCGAGATACAGCTCGGCGGCCGTGCGGCGGTTCAGCCGTACCTCCTCGCGGCACATCACCAGCCGCTTGCGCAGCGTCGAGAAGTCGAGGAAGCCGAAGTCCACCGGCTTTTTGATCTTGTATGCGAACCGGCCGGTCAGCAGAACCCAGGAGATGTGTGTCTCCACGATCTCGACGGCGGTCACCGGATGAGGGAAGGCGTCCGGCGAGCGGAGCTTGCCAATGAGTTCGTCGGCAGTTGGCATGGTCGGCCGCCCGGAGGGGTACGATGATCGTCGGCCGAGCAGCGGTTCTCGGCCGGCCGCCCGGCGGCGTGCCTGCAGACGCGGGCGACTCCGCAATGCCGGCGCTCGGCTCGCGGCTCCACACTGCCCGCCGTCGCGACGCGGAGCGCGTCATTTGCCGCAGTAGTCGATGATCCGCGCGATTTCGCTGCGGAGATTCTTGCGGTGCACGATCCGATCGATGAAGCCGTGTTCGAGCAGGAATTCGCTGGTCTGGAAGTTCTCCGGCAGCTCCATGTTGACCGTCGCCTGCAC
>RFHO01000176.1 GCA_003696385.1 Planctomycetota bacterium
CTGCGACCCGGCATTGCCGGCAAGGTCCGCGTCGGCGCACGGTGACCTCATGCATCACGTACAGCTCTGGATCGACGACCGACCGCACGGCGGTGCGGAAAACATGGCCTACGACGAGGCTCTTCTCGAAGCCGCCCTCGACGACGAGCTTTGTTGCGTGCGGGTTTACCGCTGGGCTCGGCCCACCGTTTCACTCGGTTACTTTCAGAGTTTCGATCAGCGACTGCGCGACCGATTCGCGGGACTGCCCGTCGTCCGCCGGCTCTCCGGCGGTGGCGCACTGATCCACGACCGGGAAATCACCTACAGCCTCGTGATTCCACCGCGTCACCCATTCGCCGCCGCGCCCCTGCGGCTTTACGACGCCGCTCATCAGGCCGTCGTCTCGGTGCTGCGGATGCGGAACGTACCGGCCCGCCTGCGCGGCGCCGCGACTTCCGAAAACCCGTTTCTGTGCTTCGGACGCGGTGACCCCCGCGACGTACTCGTCCACGGACACAAGGTCATGGGCAGCGCACAGCGCCGACGAAGGGGAGCGGTTCTGCAGCACGGAGCGCTGCTGTTGCGACGGTCGGTCCATGCTCCTCAATTTCCGGGTCTGCTCGACCTGATCGGCCGCACGGACCCGCCGCTGCACGAGGGGCTCGACGCGGCCATCGGCTGGGCCATCGCCAGCAGACTCGGCAGACCCCAGGCGATCCATCGCGGCGAACTCCCTGCCGATCTCCACCGACGCGCCGCCTCCCTGATCGGAAACTATGAAGCCTTGGACCCCACACCGACGCGTCACTCACGACCATTTTGACCGGCCCGGACATTTCCGCGGACATCTCCCGACGGTATCCGTTGCGGCGCCCCAACCCGCAGGCTAGGATTGCTCTGTCCTTTCTCTCGTTCGGAGACCGTTTTTCAATCCTTCGTTCTCCGGATCGGGCGCTGTGGAGGCGTTCGGGCTCGGTCGTGATCCAGGGCCCGCATCGACGGCCTCTGCCACGAGCCTCGGATTTGGGAACCGTCGGGACCGTCGTCGCGATCGGGCCCCGCGGGACCGTGCGTTCATTCCGTGATTCTTTCGCTTTTCCTGCCCGCGGTGTTGCCTGAACGGTGCGTTTTGCGTTCATTGAGCTGAAGACCGTGCCGGCAATGTGCTGGAACGATGCGGACCGCGCGGACCCACACCGGCATCCTCAGCCGCAACCGGCACCGCGGCGTCTCGGCACCGCGAGCCGTTTGTGTTCGGCGATGTGGGGATGCTAAACTGAGGGATGCTGCGGCATCCTCGCCGGGGACCGCCTCTCGAGGCCCTCCCGCAACCGACCGCCACCACGTGTCGCGACCACCGGTCCGCCGGCCATGCCACGCAGCGACGCAGTCGAGGCAGAGGAAAGCAACAGACATGCTGAAAGCGGAACTGAAAGTCGTCGGCGGCAAACACCACGGCCGCATCATCCCGCTGACCACACGCAAGTTTCTTGTCGGACGGGAGCCGGATTGTCACCTGCGTCCAAACAGCGAAAGCGTCAGCCGCCACCACTGTGTCTTCACTCTGGACGATTACACCTGCCACGTGCGCGATCTGGGCAGCACCAACGGCACCTACGTCAATGGACGCCGCATCACCGGCCAGGTTCGGCTCAAGTCCCACGACCGCGTCACAATCGGCAAGCTCACGTTTGAGGTCATCGTTCACGACAACGTTCGCATCGACGAATTGGACGCCAAAGAGGCGGCGGCCCGTGCCACCGTCCTGACCGACGTCAGTGGGCCCGCCGTCGAGTCGACGACCACCATCGTTCAACAGCCCGATACCGCAGCCGAAGAAACTTCGGTGCTTGAAGGTGACACGGCGTTCGAGACTCCCAAACCGGCTCCCGCCGCGCAACCACCTGAGCAGCCGCAGGAAACCGCCCAGCCGCCCGCACCCGCGGAAACGCCTCAACCTGCGGCCGCGGAAACTGCCCCAGCGGCACCGCCCCAGCCGGGCCAACCGACCGCTCCCCCGGCGACACAGCCCTACCCCCAGCAACCGGGGTATCCGCAACAGCCGCCCTATCCACAGCAGCCCGGGTATCCCCCGATGCCCGGTTATCCACAGCCGGGCTACTATCCCACGCCGGGCGCGCCGTACCCGCCGCAGGGCTATCCGGGCTACTACCAGCAGCCGGGAACGGCGCAGCCGTACTACCCCGCCTACGGCCAACCACCGGCAGGCCAGCCGCCGGCGGCGCAGCCAACTCCCCCCGCGGCACCGAACCCTCCGTCGGGGGCCAATCCCGCTCCGCCGCAACTGCCCGATCCCAGCGAAACGGGAGCCAAGCCGGCCGCGCCCGGTTCCGGACAGGGTACCGGCAGTTCCAATGACACCCCGAATCCCGCGGCCGATGCCATCAAACGGTACATGAACCGCCGCTGAGGCTTCCACCGGCCACCGCCGCACATGCCGAAGAGGCTCTCGGCGGCCAAAGGCGCACTTTGCGCTGCCGGATGTCGCCCGACCGTTTCCTTCCACGGCCCAACATCTCCGTCGCGGACGCCCCGGCAAGAGCGATGGAACGCGTCCGTCAGCGATTCCCCGTTCCCCGGCAACCGGCGTGCGCCCCGCGCAAACCCGCCGCCGAATCCCGTCTCTGCTGGCACGGGTCTGAGCTTGACCTGGCGTGCCGAATGCCCAACGATCCGCCTCGAACGAAGCACCGTTCGCCGCCGGCATTTTCGCCATACCAGTCGTCGCGTGTGCGTTGGCACGATGCGATCCGCGCGCCGACTCCGGCGCCGGCCGAACGCCGTCACGCGTCACCGCACGGTCAGCGAGGCCCGAGCATGCCCGACACCATCTTCATCCGCGACCTGCTGGTTCGTACCATCCTGGGCATCAACCCCGACGAGCGTGAGAATCGCCAGGACGTACTGATCAACGTGCGGCTGCACACCGACACGCGTCCGGCGGCGCGGACCGATGACATCCGCGACGCCGTCAACTACCGCACGATCGCCAAGCAGATCATCGACCTGGCCGAATCGTCCCGCTTCTTCCTGGTGGAGACGCTCGCCGAACGGATCGCCGAATTGTGCCTGCAGGACGCCCGCGTGCGCAGCGTCTGGGTGCGCGTCGAAAAACCGATGGCATTGCGGTTCGCCCGCGGTGTGGGAGCCGAAATCCACCGCGAGCGCCCCTGACACGCTGCGAAGCGGCAGGCGCAGCAGCGGCCGGAGCCATGACCCCGGCTCCGGGACCCTCGAAGCGGACGCTTCAGCACGACGGCGGCCCGCTCACCCGCTTGGCAGTCTCCACGAACCACCGCAACCGGTCCGGATCCTTCCGGCCGGGTGTCCACTCGACTCCCGACGCGGTATCCACGCCGAACGGACGCACGATCGAGATCGCGTCCCGGACGTTTTCAGGCGTCAGACCGCCGGCGAGGATCAACGGCGGCCATCTGTCCCGTCTGTAGTTGGCCGCCACCCGGTCCCAGTCCAACCGCCGCCCCGTACCGCCGTACCGTCCGGGTACGGCCGCATCCAGCAACAGGGCGTCCGGCCGCTCCGATCCGCTCGCTTCCGCAAATTCCGCCGCCGTCCGCCACCCTGCGGCGCCTTCCGGCCGAACAGCCTTGATGACCGTCGCCGGACGCCCCCGCACCTCCTCGACCAGCGCCCGCACCTCGGCCACGTACCGCGGAGATTCGTCCCCGTGCAATTGCACCCAGCACACCGGAATCTCGCTCAGCAAAGCACGCAATGACTTCAGTGGCTCATTGACCACCAGCAGGACCGGCGTGGTTCTCCCACGTGCCGCGACGCGTACCGCCTCGTGCCGGTCCGCGCTTCGCCGGACGTCAGCCCCGGACATGTCCTCGATACGATCGCCGCCGACGGTCGCGCGAAGGTCTTGAAGGTCTTCCAGACGTTCTGCGATGGCCCGAGCAACCTCCGGCGACACGAAGCGGGGTGACTGCCGGACCAGGTTCAGGCCGACCGCGTCCGCTCCGGCGGACACCGCCACCATCGCCGTTCGAACGTCGCGAATGCCGCAGATCTTCACCCACACGCCGCCTGCCCTCGTCCATTGCCTCCCCCGGCCGGCGGCTCATATCGCCCCGTCGTTTCGCCGACCAAGCGCCGTCAATACGGTATGGACTCCGGACGAAACGGCCAAGGTTCCGGATTCACCCGCGGACCGGACGGCAGACGGTCGACCGGTGCGGTGGGCAGCGGCGGCAACGCTCCGGCCGGCACCACGCTCTCGCCGGGCCACCACGACGGGCGCAGGCCGACGGACCCGCCGTTCCGGAACGTCGAAGACGCAGAATAGCCCGTGAGATTCCACAAAGCCGACGTCCGCGTCGGCACTGTACCCACGGATGACCTCGGAATGCCGCGAACACCCTGGGGCCGTGTGACGGAGGCCGACGGGCCGGAGTACCCGCCACGCAGTGCGCCGGCCAGTGCTCGGAGTCGATACGTCGACGCAGCGAACGGCGATCCGTGGCGCGCGGCACGTGCCGCCGTCGCCGGGCTCGGTGTGCGCCGTCCGGCGTTCGCCGCGGTCGTCACGGCTCCCCGCCAGGGCGCAGCCGCAGCGAACGGATCACGAAAATACTCCCCCGCACTGGGCAACGAAGGCTCCCCAGTGGGCGGAGGCGGGAAACGTGGTCCCCGCGGCCCGGCGGGACGTCCCGGAGCCGTGCAGTCCGCCGCCCGGTCGCGGCAGCACCCGCCCGCGTCGCAGGCTCCGTGGGCGAGCGGCGACGTGCCGATGGCGTCGCACCGATCCGATCCGGCCGCAACGCCGGCGCAATCGTCCCCTCGAGAAGCCGTCGTCCACAAGTTTTTCAGGCGGAACGGCCGCCGCGTTTGGGCCGCCGCATCGTCCACTCCGCCGGCCATCAACAGCGTCACTCCCAGCACCCAGCACGCCCGGTGGCACATCGTTGCAAAACTCCCTTGCGGACTACATGCGGGCAACCCTCGGCCGGCACCGCCGACAACTCCTGGCTGCGCCGAGGAGCGCCCTCACCGCTGGAGCCGCCGAGTTCTCCTGCGGCACCGCCCTTCGCCGTCTCCGCGACAGCACCGCCGAAACCGTCCCGCTCCGACGTCGGGCCTGTTCAGGACCTCGCTCGCTCGATGCACGACGTCAAAGGCCGATGGCGGACATTCACGCTCCAAGGCCCCGCGTCGCAAGCTTCGGCAATGCCCGGCCCGTTCGATGAGTGGAATCCGCGTACCCGTCGCAGCCGGTTTCTTCCGGGCAATCGGACCAACCCCGAAACCCGACCCGCTTTGCCCAAACCGAACACCGCCCCGCGCCACCCGCTCAGCGTGCCCCCGCGGGACGGAAAGATTGCCGCCCCGCTTGATGCCCGCCGGTCGGACGACTATTCTAGCCGCTTGCTCGTCCGGCCGGTTCGCGGCTCGTCAGCCGGCCCCGTGGTCGCGCTCCCCGCAAGGCTCGGCTCGAAACCGCGGGGATGAGCGTCCGTCGTCGCCATGGCGCTCACGTCGGCGGTCCTGCCCGAGTGCCCCAACGGCCACAGTGGTTCTCTCCCACGGCGTTCGTGCCGCGGGGCTCCGCCACCGACCGATCGCCGAAGGGGAGCGGCTCGTCCCCACCAATCCGGGACCGAATTTGCGGCGGACGTCGCGATTTGCGCGGATCATGGCGGTTTTGGATGACCATCGCATGGAGTGTGTTCTCCCGATCACCGAAGCAACAACAGAAGTGAGGAATCAAGGTGGCTGTCGCCTCAACGACTTCGATCGATGAACTGAAGGAAAAAGCCAAGACCCTGCGGCGTCACATCGTGCGCATGACGACCGAAGCCGGCAGCGGGCATCCGTCCAGCAGCCTGTCCGCGGTCGAAGTGGTCACGGCCCTGTACTTTGGTGGCTTCCTGCGGTACGACCCGCAACAGCCCCGCAAGCCGGATCGTGACCGATTCATTTTGAGCAAGGGACATGCGGCACCGGTGCTGTATGCGGCGCTGGCCGAGGCAGGCTACTTTCCCGTGGAAGACCTGATGACGTTGCGGAAGCTCGGCAGCCCGCTGGAAGGGCATCCCAACTACAAACGGCTGCCGGGAATCGAAGCCTCGACCGGCTCACTCGGACAAGGATTGTCGATCGGCATCGGCCACGCTCTCGCCGTGCGGCTGGACGGCTACGACGCGCGGGTCTACGTGATGATCGGCGACGGCGAAATGGACGAAGGCCAGGTCTGGGAAGCGCTGGCCGCGGCCAACAAGTATCGGCTCGGCAACCTCACCGCGATCATCGACCAGAACGGCTACCAACAGACCGGAGCCACGAAAGACGTGCTGGATCTGACGCCGCTGGACGAGAAGATCCGTGCATTCGGCTGGCATGTCCAGACGATCAATGGCAACTGCATGGAATCGGTGGTCGCGGCACTCGATGCGGCACGGAAGGTTACCGACCGCCCCACCTGCATCATCGCTCAGACGAAAAAGGGCTTCGGTATCCTGGACGTGCTGCAGGAAACGGGCGACGTCAATTTCCACGGCAAGCCCCTTCCGCCGGATCTGGCCGAAAAGGCGCTCGAAGTCCTCAAATGACACACAAGGCGACGCGGCGCTGTCGCACGGCGTGCGCGAACGCCGCGCGCGGGAGACGTCCGGGCGGGTAACCGCACCGGCCGGACCACGCACCGGGCCGTCCCGCTCCGGATCCCGGTGCAGCGCGTCCACCGTCCGCCGGAGAACTTCGGCAGAACGAGTCGCGTCGGACACGACGGGGCGGCCGAACGCCGGAAACCAGACTCATCAGACACAGACGACGAAAAGAGGCACCAGGCATGTTCTACGGTGAAGCAAGCGGATTGAAGATGGGCAAGGCCACACGGGACGCCTTCGGCCGGGCACTGGAAGAGCTGGGTAAGGACCGCACCGATGTGGTGGTCGTCGATGCGGATGTCGGCAACTCGACGCGGACGGAGTGGTTCGCCAAGGCGTTCCCGGAACGTTCGTTCAACATCGGCATTGCGGAAAGCAACCTGGTCGGTATCGCCGGCGGCCTGGCGGCCTCCGGCAAGACGCCGGTGATCGCCAGCTTTGCCTGTTTCCTGCTGTGCAACGCCTATGACCAGATCCGGATGTCGGTGGCGTTCCCGGAACTGAACGTGAAGCTGGTCGGCACGCACAGCGGGATTTCGATCGGCGAGGACGGTCCGTCGCAGATGGGCATCGAGGACGTCGCGCTGGCGTGCTCGTTTCCGGGCATGACCGTCGTCGTGCCAGCCGACGAACCGTCGACCCGGGCCGCCACGGCGGCAATGCTGGATCATCGCGGTCCGGTATACCTGCGGCTGGGCCGGCCATCGGTTCCGATCGTCTATGAGAACGGCGTGGAATTTCGCATCGGCAAAGCAAACGTCGTCCGGGACGGCAAAGACGTGACGATCATCGCCAACGGCCTGATGGTCGCGGTGGCGCTCGACGCCGCCACGGCGCTGGAAAAGGAGGGCGTCTCGGCCCGTGTTGTGGACATGCACACCGTCAAGCCGATCGATGTGGAGGCGATTCGGGCCGCTGCGGAACAGACCCGAGGCATCGTGGTCGCCGAAGAACACGCGCCCTTCGGCGGACTGGGTTCAGTGGTCGCGATGGCGGCCGCCGAAAACGGGATTTCCACGCCCATGCGCTTCGTGAACATCGGCGACCGTTACGCCGAAAGCGGCGACCCGATGGGCCTGTTGAAGAAATACGGGCTGACGCCCGAGGCCGTCGCCGACGCGTGTCGGTCCGTATTGGGCTGACGCAGGAAGCCCGCGGTCGCGACCAGGCGTTCCGCCGAGGCGGCCACCGGACGGCGGAGAACCATCGCTGCGTGCGGTGTCCCCCGTCCACCGGGACGGCCGGGAAGGCGGTCGGCCAGGAGGCAACCGGTGATCCAGTACCGCTGCTTTCGGAACACGGATCCGCCGCACCTGGTCCGGTTGTGGCATGAAGCAGAGCTGGGTCGCGGCGCCGCGGGCGGGTTCTCCTGCGATGCCTTCGACGGGCTCGTGCTTTCGCAGCCCTACTTCGACCCGCGCGGTTTGATCGTCGCGCTCGACGAAGATCGCCTCGTCGGCTTCGCCCACGGCGGATTCGGGACGACGCCGCAGGAAGATCGTCTGGATCGCACCAACGGTGTCGTGTGCGCCGTGATCGTGCACCCAGAGTACCGGCGACGGGGCATCGGCCGCGAACTGGTCACGAAGGTCGAGCAGTACCTGCGACAGTCCGGAGCCGAACAGATTTTCGCGGGGCCGGCCTATCCCCGCGATCCGTTTTATTTCGGCCTCTATGGCGGTGCCGAACCGTGCGGGTTTCTCAAGAGCGATGCCGCGGCGGAGCCGTTTTTCACGGCCCTCGGATACGAGCCTGTCCAGCACTTCGCCTGGATGGAACGCAACATCGCCGAAACGTCCGACCCCATCAACCTCCGCGTGCTGGCCATACGCCGAATGCACCAGCTCGAGATTCTCGATCAGCCGCCGGAGCCGACCTGGTGGTGGATCACGCGATTGGGACGTCTGGACTCGCTGCAGTTTCTGCTGTGTCCCCGCAAAGGCGGCGAATGGGCGGCGATGCTCACCGTGATCGGCCTGGATCTGTACATCGCCAAATGGGGCGTGCGGGCGATCGGGATCACGGGGCTGGAAGTCCGTGAAGACCTGCGCGGCAAGCGCTACGGCCAGGCGCTCCTGATCGAAGTCGCCCGTCGCCTGCGACAGGAGCTGGCCACACACCTGGAAGCGAATGTGCCGATGGACAACGAGGCCTGTCTGGCGACCTTCCGCGCCGCCGGCTTCCAGCAGATCGACACCGGAGTCGTGTATCAGAAGCGCTCCGCGTGAACGGCCGCGGCCGCGGCCGCAAGGCTCGGTGGCCCGCGAAGCACTCCGCGTCGCGCATCGCCACGATCAGCCGAGGATCGGCAAGGCAAGCGGATCGCTGTGTGTGTGCTCGTGCGTGACGATGTGCCCGATCAGAGTCGTCGCCGTGCAATCGTCGATCTCCACCTCGGCCAGGTGCCCGGCCAGCCGCGGATTGCCATCGAACACCACGATGCGGTCGCACATCGTGCGCCCGACCAGTTGGAGCGGTCCGCTGCCTTCGGCCGCCGCGGCTCTGGCTGTCTTGCTGGGCCCCTCCACCAGGATCTCGACCCGCCGCCCGATGAACTCCGCGTTGTCCTCTTCGCTGATCTCCGACTGCAGGGCCAGCAGTTCGTTGTTGCGGCGGCGTTTCACCTCTTCCGGCACGTCGTCGATCATCAGCTCGAACGCCTTGGTGCCGGCACGCGGGCTGTACTTGAAGATGTAGCTGTTCTTGAAACGACAGCGGCGCAC
>RFHO01000177.1 GCA_003696385.1 Planctomycetota bacterium
CCGCCGTCGAAGAACAGCTCGCCGGAAAACTCCATCGGCACGGCATCCGGACTGTCCGGACGCTGCAGGGTGGAAAGTAACCGCCCGCTGACTTCCCGCGGCGGCCGAAACTGCATCGTCCACAGGGCGAAACGGATGGTGTACCACCCCAGGTCACCCAGACAACCCAACGGCTCCAAAGCCGCGTGCGTGCGGATGTTGCCCGTCTTGAATTCTTCGGGAGCGCAGAAGCTGAACTGCGACGTGATCCGCTTGATCTCCCCGATCGAGACGCCGTCGTCGAACACTTGCCGGAGGGCCTCCAGCCGGCGACTGTGCATGAACATCACGCCGTCCATGAACTGCACGCCATTGGCATCGCAGGCGTCGATCATCTGCCGGACCTGGCCGGCGTCGACGCCGCAGGGTTTCTCACAGACCACGTGCTTGCCCGCTTGCGCCGCCTTGACCACCCACTCGGCGCGGATGCCCGTGGGGAGCGGGACGTACACGGCATCGATGTCCGCTCGAGCGAGCAGGGCGTCGTACCCTGCGACGGCCTCGGGACACTTCGGTTGCGGGGCAGCCGCCTGGCATTCGTCGATGAACTGCCGAGCACGGTCGGCTGAGCGACTGGCGACGGCGATCAGCTCGGCATTTCCTGCGCGCCGGATGGCATCCCAGTTCTTGCGGGCAATGGTGGCAGCTCCCAGGATCCCCCAGCGACACTTGCCTTCAGCCATCGTCTTGGTTTCCTTTCGACAGAACGCCTCTGCAAAGGCCCCAGTCGCGTGGCCGTCGACAGCGACTCCAATTTCCGGCCCGATCGGTGGTCCCGACACGCCGGCACCGATGACTGCGCGAGCCGACGGCCGCGGACACCGGACCGGCGGCGCCGCCCGCACTCCGCGGAGATGCCGTTCGCGGCGGCGCCGTCGGGGCGACTCACGAAAGCTGCGCCGAGAAACCCCGCGAACGGTCGCGGTTTGTAGTGAAACGGTGCCGCCGGCTCAACCGGCGGATGCGACGCGGCGACCGCGGCTGGGCCGGCCGTCGCAGGCCGTCTCCGGGCGAATTCGCGTTGCCAACAACCGGCTGCGCACACAGAATCACCTCAATGAATGCGTCGTGCCCATCCCGCGGAACACCGGTGAGTGGCGTGCGGCGAAAAAGCCGGCCGCGTTCGCGGGCGGGTGTCCCGCCGTCTGCGACCGCGCATCGGCCTTCTTCCGGACCACACGAACGAGAGAACCGACCTCCATGGGCGTTTCAGCGTTTCTGCCGCATCGCGTTCGATCGTTGGTGGCACTGCTGGCCACCGCGCTGGTGGTGGCGGGCGGCAGTGCCGTCGCCGACCAGGCCGACGACGACTACCTCGCCGCAATCGGCCTTTACAAGCAGAAGAAATGGGCCTTCGCCGCCAAGGCGTTCGACGATTTCCTGAAACGGCACGCCGCGCATCCCCGCGCCGAATCGGCCCGGCTGTTTCTCGGACTCAGCTTGACCCACCAGGGGCGCTTCCGGGAAGCACGCGAAGTCTTTCGCGAATTCGCGCGTCGCCACCCGAACAGCCGCGAGCTGCCGCAGGTGCGATACCGCATCGGCGAATGCAGCTACATGCTGGACGACCTGCCCGCAGCGGCGAAGGAACTCGAGCTGTTCGTGGCCCGGCACCCGACCCATCCGCTGAACGAATGGGCTCTGCCGTACCTCGCCGATACGCAACTGCGGCTGGGCCAGGCCGACCGCGCGATCCGAACGTTTCGAACGGCTCTGCAGCGGTTCCCCAAGGGGAAACTCGCCGCCGACGTCCGTTTCGGACTGGCCAAGGCTCTGGAAGCGTCCGGCGACACCGAACAGGCCGTTGCTCACTACCGCCAGATCGTAAAGGATCGGTTGCCGGGGTTTGCCGAAAAGGCTCAGTTGAGCCTGGCGACATTGCTGATGCGAAAGGGCGACGATGCCGCCGCGGCCCGCGAATTCGATCGGTTCGCGGAACTGTTTCCCGATTCGCCCGACGCGGCCCTGGCCCGCTTGAACGCGGGTTTCGCCTGGTTCCGGCTCAAACGTTACGACACCGCGATCGAACGGTTCGCGGAAGCCGCCCGCGATGCGCGTCACGCCACCACCGCCGCCTTGTGGACGGGACTGGCGCACAAGGCCACGGGCGACTGGCCGCGGGCCGTGGAAACCTTTCGAAAAGCCTTCCGGGAGGACGACCGTTCCGACGAAATGGCGGCGTTGGTCTATCACTGGGCCGATTGCGAACGACGACAGGGACACTGGCGTGCGGCACACGATCTGTTCGCGCAGTTCCTCGAACGGTGGCCCGAACACGCGCTGGCCGACGACGCCCAGCTACTGGCCGCGGAATGCCTGCTGTTGTACGCCGAACAGCAGCCCGCCAGCCGGCGGGAACCGATTCTCCGACAAGCATCCGACGCCGTACACCAATTCTTCCGGAGATTTCCGAAATCTCCGCTGCTCGATTACGCCCGGCTGGTCGAAGCGCGGATCGCCATGGCCACCGGGGACCGGCAGCGTCGGTTGGAAGCTCTGGCCCAACTGGAGGAATTGGCTCGCCGTGCGCCGGCCGAACGGCTCCGGCAGCGAGCCCGCTTCCTGGCCGCCCGAGCCGCAGAGCAGTTGGAGGACCACGAACGTGCGCTCGCCCTGGCCGAACCTCTGATGACCGACTTGCAGCGAGGCCGCGCCGATGCCGAATTGCTGGCGGTGTTCGCCATCGCCGCACGCAGCCTGCTGGCGATGAAGCAACACGACCGCGCCCGGGACGCCGCCGAACGACTTCTGCAGCTGGCCGAGTCCCAGTCGGTCAGCGACTCCGGCACTCGAATCACACAGGCCGGCAACGCGGTGAGCCGGCTGCGCGCCGAAGCACACGCCCTTGCGGCCGTCGCATACGGCGCGGGGAACGACTGGGACGCGGCGGAGAAACACTGGCAGGCACTCGGCACCACGGGCGGGAACGTTCCGGAATCGCTGAAGCGTCGCACGGCACTGCAACTGGCGGAAGCGGCTTACGCGGCACGACGTTTCGATGCCGCCGTCCGTTGGTTCACCGCCGCTGCAGAAGGCTCGCCGAACGAAGACCGTCCGCGGGCGTTGTCCGGTCTCGGCTGGGCACTCGCCGAACTGGGACGGTACCGCGAAGCGGCCGGAGCGTTCGAAAAACTGCTGGCGGAATACCCGAAGCATGCGCTGGCCGCAGAAGCCCGGGTGAAGCGGGCGGAATGCCTCCAGGCTGCGGGCGACGCCAAGGCCGCGGCCGAGGCGTTTCAGGACGCATTTTCGCGCCTGGGCACCGATGAGCTGGCGTTCACGGCGGGTGTTCGAGCCGCGGAATTGCTGGGCGAGCTGGGCCGCATCGATGATGCCGAACACGTCTATGAGCAACTCGTCGAACGTTTCCCCGAGCATCCTTCGCTGCCGCAGGTCTTCCACGCCTGGGCGACACTGCACTATCGGGCCGAGCACTTCGAACGCTCCGACGCGATTTTCCGGCAGTTGCTGAAACGCTTTCCGGACAGCGAACTGGCCGATGACGCCCGCCTCATCCTCGCCGAAAGCGATCTTGCCGCCGGACATCTCGAACCGGCCACCAAGGTGCTCGAAGAGTTGTTGCAATCCCCCAAAGCCGACAACCGAGTCAAGCGCGACGCGCTGTTCAAGCTGATCGGTGTCGCCACCGTCCGCAAGCAGTGGAAGACGGCAGAGCAACTCGCCGATCGGTACCTCCGCGAGCATCCCCAGAGCCCGGACGGACCGGAAGTTCGGATGCTCCGCGCCCAGGCACGGTTTTATCTGGGTGATGTGGACACCGCGCGGAACGCGTTGCTCGAGCTGAAGCAGTGGCTGCAGGAATCCGCCCCCGACGTCGCCGGAGTGCATCCGTGGGCACCGTTCGTCTGGATACTGCTGGCCGAGACCGAGTTCGCGCGCAAGGACTACGAAGCCGTCCGCCGGCTGGCCGACGAGTTCGCCCGGCGGTTTCCCGATTCGCCCGTCGCGTTCCAGATGGACGAGGTGGTCGGCCGAAGTTACAAGCAGCAGGCCCGGTTCGACGAGGCCGAAAAGTACTTTCGCCGTGTGCTGCAATCGCCCCGCGGACGCAACACGGAAACAGCCGCGCGGGCACAGTATGCACTGGCCGACATGGAATTCCTCCGCAAGCGTTACGACAAGGCCGTGCCGTTGTACCTTCAGGTTTATCACGGTTTCCCGTTCCCGCAGTGGCAGGCCGCCGCATTGCTGTACGCCGGCGTGTGCGACGAGAAACTCGGTCGCGTCGAGGACGCCGCCAGGATGTACGCCCTGTTGCTGCAGAAGTTCCCGCGCAGCGAACATGCACCGAAGGCCCGCGAACGGCTGGAGGCGTTGAACAGGCAACCTGCGGCTCCCTGATCACGGCAGCGGACGGCCGACGCGATTCGGCCGACGCTCGCGGTCACCCGGCAAACCGGCTGCTCAACCGAAACGCGCACCGTGCAGGAGCCGCGCCCGCTCGAATCGGCGGACCACCGGCGGTTGGACCGTCGCCACGGCACCTCGCAATGCACCATTCGACCGCTCGATCAACACAGCATCTCAGGGACGGCAGGTCATGAGCCGCATGCAACACGGAACGATCGGCTCTTCGGGGCAATCGGGCGATGGCAAGCCGGCCGCGTCGCGTCTGCGGTGCCTGCTGGCTTTGGCCGCTTGGCTGATGACCGCCGCGCTGGTGGCCGCTGCAGCCGTCGCACAGCAGAGCGACGCGCCCCGAACGAGTGGCGGCGAGCAGCCTCGACCGGCCGTCGCGTCCTCTGAACCGCAGAAACCGACGGCAGCAAAGAGCACGTCGGACGACACGGCTGCCAATGGTCGAACGCGTCACGCGAGGGCGACAGGCCGACGCGGCGGCACACCGGACGCGGGCCGCGGCATTCCCACGACGCCGCTGGAGATTTTCCTGGCGATGGGCATCTGGGGCGTTCCGTTCGTCGTCGCCTCCGTGGTGGCGGTCTGGTTCACGGTCGAGCGCCTGGTCGTGTTGCGCAGGGGACGCGTGATTCCGCGGGACTTCGTCGACCGTTTCCTGACACAGTTGCGCAACGGTCAGCTCGACCGGGACACCGCACTGCGCGCGTGTGAAGAATCGGGCAGTCCCGTCGCCGTGATCTTCGCGCACGGCATCCGCAAATGGGGGAAGCCGAGCGTGGAGGTCGAACAGGCCATCATCGACGGCGGCGAGCGAGAAACGGCCCAGTTGCGGCGGCATCTGCGTGTGCTGAACGGAACGGCCACCGTCACGCCGCTGTTCGGGCTGCTCGGCACGGTGGTGGGCATGATCCGCGCCTTCAACGGGCTGGCCACCGCCAGTGTCGCAGAACGCCCGGAACAACTGGCCGTGGGAATCGCCTTGGCTTTGCTGACGACCGCCTGCGGCCTGGCCGTGGCGATCCCGTCGCTGATCGCCTACATCTACTTCACCGGTCGCGTCGACACGCTGGTGATGGAAATGGATGCGCTCGCCCAGCAGGTCGTCCAACTGGTTTCAGCCGAAGGGCTGGCCGAGCGTGCCGCCGCGGCAGGCGGGGCGGAAAAAACTACGACCGACGTTTCGGAGCAGGGACAGGAACTGGCCGAAGCTTCTTCCTGACTCCCGCGACAGTATTCCGTGGGCCCCGCGGCCACGCTTCCCGTCAGCTTGCCTCACCGCGCGATACGGTGCCAGCGGCTGGCTCGCCCGGCGTCCCCGCCTGCCGACCGCCGTACTTCGGCGGCACCGCGTGGTCGGCCATCACGCCCAACGAGAAATAGATCTGCATCAGCTCTTCGACCGACATCTCGACCCGGTGGCAATGTTCGACGGGGACGAACACGATCCCTCCGGACATCGGCAACGGAGAGGTGGGAATGTAGACGATGTAGCAGTCCCGTTGACGAAACCGGAACCGCCGCGGCGACGCCAGCAGCCCCAGCATCCCCGCCGCTTCCGCGTCGCCGAATTCCAGGTACACGACCTGCATCGAGTGCATCTCGCCCGCGTCCGCGCGGGCGACCATCGAGACCACCTGAGCGATCGGCCCGTAAACGCTGCGAATGACCGGGATCCGTCGCATCACGTTGTCGATCGCCGCTTCCCACCGCGCCTGAGCGGTCCACTGGACGACGAGGCCGAAAAACCAGACGCCGATCAACACCAGAACCCAGCCGACGCCGATCGCCACGAACGGATCGGTGACGAACTGCAGCCCGACGCGACGCAGGAAATCGCCCAACAGCGTGTCCGGCCCCACGGCATTGCGGATCTGGATGCCCACCCAGCCCATCACCGCAAAGGTCGCAGCCAGCGGAAGCAGCACGACGACGCCCGTCAGAAACGTCCCCACCACCCGTCGTCGCCAGAACGAAACGAACGCCTGGAACATGCTCGCTGCCAATCGATCGGGGTCGTATGTACGCCGCAAGCCGGTCCTCGACTGCCGGAAACGGCCCTCGATTCCCGGTCGCGACGCCTCACCGCGGCTTGTCGACGGGGTACCACGCCGGCGGCGGTTCAAACGGCGGCCATGACCGTCTCGAGGCGGCCGCCGCGGCTCGCTTGATCAGTCCCGCATCGGCCGGCCCCCGTCCTGGCCCGCATTCCGCGGTTCGGACACCGGAGACTGTCGCCTGCCGGGAGCGTCGGCCCGCCCGCCGGTCGTTTTTCCCGATGAAGCGTCAGCCGGAGCTTGCTTCGATGCCGGCGTGGCAAAGAACGCCGCGATGTGGTCTCCACCGCCGGCCAGTCGATAGGCCGTTTCGAGGAAAGGTTTCGCCTTCTCGACTTGACCGTCGAAGAACAGCAACGCCCCCAGCAGGAACAAACGGTCCGGATC